>CAIUOO010000132.1 GCA_903900795.1 uncultured Gemmatimonadota bacterium
CCATTCCGCCGCGAACGCCTGCGGCAGCTTGCGCGGGCTGAAGGCGCCGATGCCGGCAGCGATCACCACGGCGCGCGTCGGGAATCGGTCCGTCTCCGTGACCAGGACGAAGTGCCCGTCCGCTTCCTCGAGCCCGACCACGCGCTGCCCCAGATGCGCCGGGATGCCGGTGTCCTGATGGAACTGTCTGGCCTGCTCTGTGAGATTCCGGACGAGATCTTTCGCCAGGACCCGCGGATAGCCCGCCACGTCGAAGATGTATTTCTCCGGGTACAGGGCCGACAGCTGACCGCCGAGCTCCGGGAGCGCATCGACGATCTGGGCCGACGCGCCGCGCATGCCGGCGTAGAACAAGGCGAACAGACCCGTGGGGCCGCCGCCGATGATGGTGAGGTCGCGAATGGGATGGATCGTCATGCGCAAAAAACTAACCAGAGGGAGTTGGGAGTGGTGAGTCGAAGTTCCGAGTCGGGAGTCCAAAGTCGAGACTCCAAACTTGTACCCAAAACGTAAGACTCACCGTTTAGCTTTTCGGGATGAAGATCTACACCCGAGCAGGTGACGAGGGCGCAACCGCCCTCTTTGGTGGCGGCAAGGTCGGCAAGGACCACCCCCGCGTCGAAGCCTATGGCGACGTGGACGAGCTCAATGCCTCCCTCGGACTCGCGCGCTCGATCGACATGATGCCGCGGATCGACGAAGTGCTCGTGCCCGTCCAGCGCGATCTCTTCGCCATCGGTGCGCTGTTGGCGACACCCGATCACGAGAAGATGAAAGAGCAGCTCTCCAAGGCGCGCATCGACGAACAGCGCATCGAGGAACTCGAGCGGGCCATCGACGCCTGCGAGGCCGAGCTGGACCCGCTCACCAGCTTCATCATTCCGGGCGGTACGCCGAAGGCGGCCGCGCTGCATGTGGCACGGACCGTCTGCCGACGAGCCGAGCGGCGCGTGGTGCACCTCACGGCGGAAATTGACCTGCCCACCATGGTCGTGGTGTACCTGAACCGTCTCTCCGATCTCCTGTTCATGCTCGCCCGCGTCGCCAACAAGCGCGCCGGGGCGGGCGAAGTCACGTGGTAGTGGCCGACGCGCATCCCGAACCGCTGCAGTTGCCGCTGCCCTATCCGGTGTACTGCCGGTCCGGGGTGCGGCAGCGCATCGGCGAGATTGCGCAGCGTGCGGCCCCGTCGCATCGCGTGGCGGTCATCAGCGACACCGTCGTCGCGCGCTGGCACGCCGACGCGATCACCGCGCAGTTCCCGGCTGATCGCACGCGCCTGTTCACCATCCCTCCCGGTGAGCAGGAGAAGACGCGCGCCCGGTGGGCCGAACTCACCGACGCCCTGCTGGAATGGGGCGCGGGGCGCGACACCACCGTCGTCGCCGTAGGCGGTGGCGTGATCGGCGACCTGGCCGGATTCGTGGCCTCCACCTTCATGCGCGGACTCCCCGTCGTGCAGGTGCCGACTACCCTGCTGGCCATGGTCGACGCCTCAGTCGGCGGCAAGACCGCCGTCGATACCCCGTTCGGCAAGAACCTCGTCGGCGCGTTTCACAACCCGGCGGCCGTGGTCATAGATCCCGAGGTCCTCGTCACGCTCCCCCAGGACGTGCTGCGCAGCGGGATCGCCGAAATGATCAAGCACGGCGTCATCGCCGACGGGCCCTACTTCGACGCCGTTCTCCAGTTCGCCGACGCCGTCCGCGACCACGGCGCGTCGGCCCCCAACTTTGCCGCCACGATCACCACGCTCATTACGGGAAGTGTCCGCATCAAGGCCGACATCGTCGCCGAAGACACCCGCGAGGGCGGACTCCGGCAGATCCTCAACTTCGGCCACACCATTGCCCACGCCGTGGAGCGGGTGCTCAACTTCGAGTTGCTGCACGGCGACGCCGTCTCGATGGGGATGGTGGCCGAAGCGCGTATCGCCGAAGCGATCGGACTGGCCCGTGACGGGCTGTCGGTGGCAATCGCCGATGCCGTGGAACGGGCTGGCCTGCCGTCGCGACTCCCGGCCGGCATCCGCCTCGACGACATTATCGCCGCCACCCACGGCGACAAGAAGGCGAGGGGAGGGTCGGCGAGGTATTCCCTCCCCCGCGGCATCGGCGAAATGGAAGCCGCCGAGGGTACATGGGCCGTCGCCGTCAGCGATGAGGTCGCAAAGGCCGCGCTTTCGTAAAGCCCAGCACCACGAATTGAACCAAACTGTGGCGCCACCACCACGCCTTATGGCACAGTTCGCTAGCACTGAGCATGAGCCACCCGTCAGCTGGTGACACACCACCACTCATCTGTCGCGATACCGTCGCATCAATGTCCCGTAAATGCGCCAATTACGTGGTCTGTAAAGATTTTCATTGACCGCTCAGTATCCCGCCATTATCGTGGCCTTCCCACCTCCTGACAGGGCCGAGTCTGGACCCCGTCGTTCAGGCACATAGTTCGGCGAGGGCGTATGCAGGCAGCTGCCGCGACCAGGACCACCGAAGCCCGCTCCAAGGGCTTTTTCCGTTCGTCCCCTTCCACCGCCTTCGATCAGTACCTTCACGATATCCAGAAGCTCCCCCTGATCACGGATGCGGCCGAAGAGCGACGTCTCGCTCGGCTCGCCCAAAAGGGAGATGAGGCGGCCGCCGAGCGCCTCGTGACCGCGAACCTCCGGTTCGTCATCAGCTACGTGAAGAAGTACCAAGGACACGGCCTCGATCTCTCCGAACTCGTCGCCATCGGCAACGAGGGCCTCCTCAAAGCCGTCCGGAAGTTCGATCCCGATCAGGGCGTCAAGTTCATCTCGTATGCGGTGTGGTGGGTCCGGCAGGCCGTCCTCAAGGCCCTTGCCGAGCAGACCCGAAGCGTCCGGATCCCGCTCAACCAGAACTCCCAGCTCATCCGCATGGCCCGCGGAGAGATGGCGCTCAATCAGGTGCTCAATCGCGAGCCCACCGATGCGGAAATGGCGAAGCTCCTCCAGGAGCCCATCGAGCAGATCCGAAACGCCCGCCAGATCAGCAGCACCGAAGTCTCCCTCGACGCCCCCATCGATCGTCAGGATCGGGAGGCGTCCACCCTCGGGGAACGTTTCGCCGGCGAGACGCACACCGACATCGAAGAAGGCACCGACTTCCGCCTCATGCGGGAGTTCATCGATCGTGTGTTCCGGAAGTACCTCACCCCGCGCGAACGCAAAATCCTGTATCTGTATTACGGGCTCGACGAAGGGGCAGAAGCCATGACCCTCGAGCGCATTGGCGCCCTCATGGGTGTCACGCGTGAGCGGATTCGCCAGATTCGCGAACGGGCCTTCGAGAAGCTGCGCGAGTCGCCCGATGGCCGCGCGCTGGCCGGGTTCTGGGGAGCCGCCTGACGCACGGTTCACCGGCGGATGTGCGGACGGGAATTCCCGAACGAGACCATCCGCGTTAGCTCGCGAGGGTGGTGCCTGAACGGGTGTTCGTCTAACCACGAACACCCGTTCGCTTTTTCCCTCCCGGCGGTTCTGGAGCTGCAGTTGCCCCACGTACTGATCGTTGACGACGAGCCAGGCATCCGCTTCGCACTGAGGCGCTGGTTTGCCCGTCAGCACTGGACTGTCTCCGAAGCCGGAGATGGCCAGGCGGCGATTGCTTTGCTCGTGGCCAGCGACGACGCGAGCGACAGCCGCGTCGACCTCGTCATCTGCGATCTGCACCTCCCGATGGCCTCGGGGCAGGACGTACTGCGCATCTTGATGTCCAGCCGCCCGCCAGCCATCCGCACGTGCTCCAAAAGCCGTTCGACCTGTCCGCGCTGAAAGCGCTGGTCACGTCCATCGTACCGTAGCTCCGCGATTCCGCTCGCGCATCCAGCGGGGTCGCCGTTCGGGCCGCTATCTTTCGGCATGCGCGACACCCTTCTCGCCACTCTCGCCTCCATCGTCGGCCCTCGCTGGGTGAAATCCCGCGCGCCCGAACTCGTCGCGTATGACGCCGACGGGCTTCCGGGATATCGCGCGCTTCCCAACCTCGCCGTCTTCCCCGGTACACAGGACGAGGTCGTGGCGGTCGTGCGGGCGCTGGCCGCCGCCGGTGCCTCGTTCGTGCCGCGCGGTGCCGGTACCGGACTCTCCGGCGGCGCACTGGCCAATGATGTCGTGCTACTTGGCCTCAATCGCCTCACACAGATTCTCCGCGTCGATCCGGTGAATCGCACGGCCGTCGTGGAGCCCGGTGTCGTCAACGCCAAGCTCTCCCGTGCCGTCGCCAAATACGGGTTGCAGTACGCCCCCGATCCCTCCAGTCAGAGCGTGTGCACGATCGGTGGCAACGTGGCCGAGAACGCCGGCGGACCGCACTGCCTGAAGTACGGCGTCACGCTCAACCATGTGGTGGAGTGCAAAGTGGTGTTGCCCGACGGCACCTGCATGCAGCTGGGCGAGGCATTCGGCGAATCGGACGCGTACGATGTGCTTGGCGTGTTCGTGGGCAGTGAAGGGTGCTTCGGTGTGGCCACCGAGATCACGGTACGACTCGTGCCCTTGCCCGAAACCGTGCACACGCTGCTCGCCGATTTCCCGAGCGTTAACGCCGCCGCGCGCGCCGTGTCGCGCATCGTTGCCACCGGCATCGTGCCCGCGGCGCTCGAGATGATGGACAACGCCACCATCCGCGCCGTCGAGGCATCGATCTACGCCGCCGGATATCCCATCGATGCCGCCGCGATTCTCTTGTGCGAAGTGGACGGCATTGCCGCTGGACTCGACGAAGACGTCGCCATCATCAAGCAGTGCTGCATGGACGCCGGCGCGCGCGACGTGCTGGTGGCCACGACCGACGCCGACCGCACGCGCCTGTGGCAGGGTCGCAAGAAAGCCTTCGGTGCCATGGGCCGCATTGCGCCGTCCTTGGTGGTACAGGATGCCGTCGTGCCGCGCACCCGCCTGCCCGAGATCCTCGAGACCATCCACGAGATCGCCACGCGACATCGGGTGCAGGTGTGCAACGTATTCCACGCCGGCGACGGCAACCTGCACCCCAATATCCCCTACGACGCCAGCGACGCCGACGCGTCCGCGCGCGTGCATGCGGCCATGTCGGAGATCATGCTCGCCTGCATCGCCGCCGGCGGTACCATCACCGGTGAACATGGCGTGGGACTCGACAAGCTGCCGTACATGGAACGCCTCTTCACCGCCGAATCGCTCTCGGCCATGTGTAGCATCCGCGACGTGTTCGACCCCGAGCGGCGCGCCAATCCTGGCAAGGTCGTGCCGGTACACAGCTGCAAAGAATGGCACGGCTCAACGCGCCCGAAGCCGCTCGCGTCATGATCACCTCGGACATCGCAGCGGCTATCCAACGCGCCGACGCCAACCACACCGTAGTCCGGGCGGTCGGCTCTGGCACGTGGCTGCACGGTGGCCCCGTGGAGAACGACGCCGCGGCCACCGTGGTGAAGCCAGCCGGCGGCGTCATCGAGTACGCCCCCGGCGACCTCGTGATGAGCGTCCATGCCGGCACGACACTCGAGGAGTTGTCAGCGGTCTGTGCCGCGAGTGGCCAGATGTTGGCCATCGCGCCGTATGGCGCCCCGCGGTCCACCATCGGCGCCGTGGTTGCGACGGCCTCAGCGGCCCCATTGGCGTACGAAGACCTCACCATTCGCGATCTCGTGCTCGGACTCACGGTCGTGACCGGGACCGGCGATGTAGTGCGCGTGGGCGGTAAGGTGGTAAAGAATGTCGCCGGCTTCGATCTCGTGCGGCTCAACACTGGTGCCTTCGGCACGCTCGGCATCATCACGGAAGTCAGCGTGCGCCTGCACGCCAAACCCATCATGGATCATGTCGTGACCGGCACGCTCGACGACGAGCCGCAGACGTGGGTCCCAAAGCTCACGGCGAACCGTGCGCCATTGCCGATGCTGGTGCGACTCGCTCCGGGCGAACCGGCACAACTCTTTGCTCGCTGCACCGGCAACGAGGCGCGCGCGTCAGCGCTGCGTGGCATCGTGCAGTCGTTCGGCGCGCGCCATGCGTTCACGCTCGGGCCGTCAGACACCAGCAACGCCGGCGAGCCCGAGTCGCCGGTGGCCGTGCTGCGACATGTTCCCGAGCAGGCGCTTGTACTGCGCGCGCGCACCACGCCGGATCGCGGCGCGGTGCTCATCGACGCCGCGCGCAGCGCGTTTCCCGACGCCACGCTGCTCTTCAATCCGGCCCGCGGATCGCTGCGCATCACCACCGTGAACAGCGACCCCCTCGAACACACCGATGCCCGCATCGCGGCCTTGGTGACGTCGACCGTACCATCGATACCCTTCTCGGTCGTGATGGAGCAAGGCGCGTCACCGATCACGCCGACCGGCGCCCTCGACCAGTCGGTCAAGCGCGCCTTTGATCCTCGGGGCATCCTGAACCGGCGGCGCCCGGCGGCGCGCGTCAACGGAGCGGTATGAGCGACGTGATGAACCGAATGTCCACGACGCCTAAGTGCGCCCTGCCCGGCACGCCCTTGGCGCTCGCCAGCAAGGGGCTTGATGCCTGTGTGCACTGCGGCTTCTGCCTGCAAGCATGTCCCACGTACGTCAATCTCGAAGACGAAAACGATTCGCCGCGTGGACGACTCGTGCTCATGCGTCGCATGCTCGAAGGCGATATCCCGCTCGACGATCCCACCACGGCGCAGCACATCGACCGGTGCCTAGGTTGTCGCGCCTGCGAGACCGCTTGCCCGTCGGGCGTGCCGTACGGCGATCTGCTGGAAGCGACGCGCGCCACGATGGCCCCGGTGCGTGGCGTGCCGTTCGTGGCCCGCGCCGTACTGGCGGTGTTCAAACATCCGGTACTGCTCCGTACCGCACTGCTCGGCGCACGCCTGTTCCGCGCCACACGGCTGCCACATCTGCTCGCACGGCTGCTGCCGGCGCGCCTCGCTTTTCCGATGGCGATGATCGCATCGACCACACCGGCCAACCTGCGGGCACGCGCCACACGCGCGACGTCGAGAAGCACGCCCGCGTCGCCGCCGGCCGGGCCAGCCGTGACCGCCAGCTGCCTGACCGGCTGCGTGATGTCGGGACTCTTCTCACACGTGAACGACGCCACCGAGCGCGTGCTCGCGCACAACGGCTTCGCCCTGCGCGTTTCAAGGGGTCAGAGTTGTTGCGGTGCCCTGCACGCGCACGCCGGAGATCTCGAGAGCGCACGAGCGCTGGCCCGCATCAACGTCGCGGCCTTCGAGCAGTCGGGCGCCGATGTCATCGCCGTCAATTCGGCCGGATGCGGCGCCATGCTGAAGCAGTACGGGCACCTGCTACACGACGATCCGGCGTGGGCGGCCCGGGCCGAGCGCATCAGCGCGCGCACGCGTGACATCTCGGAGCTGCTGGCCACCGCGGGGCCGATCGCCGGCACGGCCCCGGTCGCGCTGCGGGTCACGCACGATCCGCCCTGTCACCAGATGCACGCGCAGCGCATCGTCTCGCCGCCGCTCGCGGTGCTGCGCGCGATTCCCGGGCTCTCCCTCATTCCGTTGGAAGACGCCGATCAGTGTTGCGGGTCGGCCGGCATCTACAATCTCGTCGAGCCCGACACCTCCGACGCCGTGCTCGCGCCCAAGCTGGCGCGCATCGCCGAAAGTGGTGCCGACTGGGTGGCCACCGGCAACCCAGGGTGCATGATGCAGATCGGTGCCGGCCTCCTGCGCAGCGGATCAACGGCGCGTGTGGTGCATCCCATCGAATTGCTCGACGCGAGCTACGAGCCCGGCGCGTGAAGCACGGCGGTGCCGGACACGTTGCCGTGGTGGCATTCGACGGCATCATCGCCGACACCGTACCACGGCGGGCACAAATCCTCGCCGAGGCGATCGCACAGGAATGCGCAGCACTCGACGTCACTGTCCAGGCGCGGGCATTGCTGGCGCCGTTGCTGCCGTTGTTGCCCGGACGGACGTTCACCGAGTGCATGGTGGTCGCTGTCGACCAGATTCCGGCGTTGCAACACGAACGCCTTCGCCACGATCTCACCGCACACGACATCATGTCAATGCGCGCGCAGCGTGATTGGGCGAAGGCCGCGGCACATGGCATGCCACTGCAAGATGGCGTCCTCGACCACCTGCGCACGCTGACGGCGCGTGGCATTCGCCTCGTCGTGCGCAGTGACTCGCAGCGCCGGGAAGTGGAGCCGCTGCTGCGTCTGGCCGGACTTGACGACAGCATGCTGTTGCTGCGCTGCGCCGACGACCACCCGCGCCGGACGAGTGTGACGTCTGTGCAGGCGAGCTATGAAGCGATCGAGGCCCGTCTTGAACGACTGCGCATCCCTTGGGTACAACGTGACGCGGTCGAGGTACCAGGTGGTGCGGCCGCTCGCATGTTGCTTGAATCGGCCGGTCCCCGATACGTTCTGTTCGCGGATCTCTTGGTGCAGTCTCTGTGAGGTATGCCGTTGTCGAACGATGAAGCGATGTCCCCGAGCACCGTAGGCGCAGCGGCACCATCCGCGGCGCCGCCCGTTCTCGTGTATCCCGAACCGCTGTCAGCCGACGACACCGCAGGCTACGCCGATCTACGACGCGAGTCGGCGTGGTTTGAGTCGGCGAACCAGTGGAGCACGTTCCGTGGCCCTAAAGCCGCTGACGCGCTGAATGGACTCATCACCAACGACGTCACGCAACTTCGCCCCGGCGAAGGCCAGCATGCCGCTGCACTGACCCCCAAAGGCAAGCTGCTGTGCGACATGCTGATCTTCCGCATGGACGACGAAACGTTCATGCTCGCGCTGCCTCACAGCTGTGCCGCGCAGTGGCTCGCGACGGCTCGCAAGTACGTGAATCCACGTCTCGCGAAGGTCGAAGACGAATCGGACAAGTGGACCACGTGGATGCTGTACGGCGCGCAGGCATCGAAGGCGGTGGCGGCACTCGGTGGGGCCGATCATCCCGTCGAAGCGCTCAGCGATGTGATGATGCCGGAACTCGCCGCTTGGACGCCGTGGCAGCATGGCCTCTGGCACATCGGCCCGGCCACGGTGCGGCTCATTCGCGCGCCGCTGCTGGGATCGATGCCGGGCTTCCTCATCATGGCCGACACGCGCGACGCGGACGTCGTGCGCGAGCGTCTCGAGCAGTCGGTGTCCCGCCACGCCACGAGCGCGGTGTGGAACATTGCCCAAGTGGAAGGCGGGCGTCCGGCGTGGGGCATCGACATGGACGACACCACGATTCCACAGGAAGCGAATCTCGATACGCTCGGCGCCATCTCGTTCACGAAGGGCTGCTACACGGGCCAGGAAACGGTGGCGCGCATCCACTTCCGCGGCCATGTGAATCGACGGCTGCGCGGACTCCTGGGCGCGTCGGCGATGCCGCAGCACGCGCAGATCGTGGACGCCAGCGGCAAAGTGGTGGGCGACGTGCGCAGCACCGTGATCTCGCCGCGCCTCGGCCCGATCGCGATCGCGATGCTGCGACGCGAAGTATCGGAAGGCGACACGGTGATTGTGGAAGGAAGCGATGGCCCGATCACCGCCGAAGTCCGTGAGCTCCCCTTTTCTTTTTAACGAAGCTCAGCACTGAGCACTGAAGTTGGCTGAACTCTGACCGCTATACACGGTCAGACGCCTGAGTTCTGCACACTGGCTACTGAGCCGACGGTACAGCGCCAGTGTTCCGTGCCCTGAATTCTGGCGTCAGACTTTTTATAGTGTTCAGAGCCGAGCAACTACAGTCCACAGTTTCGAGCGCATTTGGTGGAGCGAATCGATGGGTCGTGCCGGGTCCTGATCGCTGGCGTCCCGGACAGATCGCTGACGACAACGAAGAAGGCGGGCGACTCTCGTCACCCGCCTTTTCGTTACTGCTGACGTCAAGAACTGCTGACGCCAAAATTACATCTTCTTGGTCGTGTCGGCGGCCGGAGCGGCCGGAGCGGCCATCGCGGCCGAATCCATGGCCGGGGCGGCCATCGCGGCCGAATCCATCGCCGGGGCGGCAACGGCCGGAGCAGCGGCGGCCGAATCAACAGCCGGAGCCTCTTCCTTGGCGGAGCAGGCGGCGAGCACGAGTGCAGCGGCGACGAGAGCGATGCGCTTCATAGTGTAGGACTCCATACGGTGCGGTGGTTGCGCCGTGCGTCCCAAAAAAGCGCACGGCCCCCCCGGCAGAAGGCCGACGGGGTTCAAGCAGCGTCAATTTACGTTTCCCCGGTCAGCTGTCAAGAGCCACCCCACGTCGACGACAGAGTTCCGACCGGAGTCAAGCGTTTGTGACACAACGGTTTCCTCGGCGTTCCGGGGACCGATGCGCGGCGGCATGGGGAAATCGGCCGTTGACCAATCCTTGCCGATCGGGCACAACTGGCCCTCCTTATGCGCTGTATGTAGTAACGTCATCGGCGGTTTCCCGGATCGCCCACCGTACGACCTTCAGTCCAGACCAGTGTCCAGACTCCCCGAGACCCTCGGCGCCCTCAAGCGCTCGGCCTACGCCACGAATCGCCCGAAGTCCGTCAAAGACGAGATTCGGCGGAATCTGATCGCTCGCCTGCGGGCCGGCGGTCCACTGTTCCGTGGCGTCCTTGGCTACGAGGACACCGTGATGCCACAGATCGTAAACGCGCTCCTCGCGCGCCACAATTTCATTTTGCTCGGCCTGCGCGGCCAGGCGAAGTCGCGCATCCTCCGCGCGCTGGGCACTCTCCTCGACGAGCAGATGCCAGTGGTCGCCGGCAGTGAAGTGAATGACGATCCGTTCGCCCCGATCTCGAAGTACGCGAAGCAGCTCATTCAGGAGCACGGCGACGACACCCCGATCGCGTGGGTGTCGCGCGATCAGCGCTACGTCGAAAAGCTCGCAACGCCCGACGCCACCATCGCCGACATCATCGGCGACGTGGACCCCATCAAGGCCGCCCGCGGCGGACACATTCTCGGCGACGAACTCACGATCCACTACGGCATGCTGCCGCGCGCCAACCGCGGCATCTTCGCATTGAACGAACTCCCCGACCTCGCCGGCAAGGTGCAGGTGGGCTTGTTCAACATCATGCAAGAAGGCGACGTGCAGATCAAAGGCTACCCGGTGCGACTCGCCCTCGATGTCCTGCTCTGCTTCACCGCCAATCCCGAAGACTACACGGCACGCGGCAAGATCATCACGCCGCTCAAGGACCGCATCGGCAGCGAGATCATCACGCACTACCCTGAGAGCGTCGAGCTCGGCGTCACGATCACGCGCCAGGAAGCGTGGACGCAGCGCACCGACGGCGTGCAGATCCGGGTACCCGACTTGATCGAGGAAGTCGTCGAGCGTATCGCGTTCGAAGCACGCGACGATAAGCGCATCGACAAGCGCTCGGGCGTGTCGCAGCGCATGCCGATCACCGCCATGGAAAGCGTGGTCTCGAACGCCGAGCAGCGCGCCCTGCGCAGCGGCGATACCGAAGCGGTGCCGCGCGTAGCCGACGTGTACGCCGCCCTGCCCGCCATCACCGGCAAGATCGAGCTCGAGTACGAGGGAGAGCTCGTGGGCGGCGCGACGATCGCCAAGGATCTCATCCGTCGCGCGTGCGATGCCACCCTGCGTGAGCGCGCCGGGGATATCGACGCCGACGACGTAATCATGTGGTTCGATGGCGGCGGAGCACTGCAGGTGGCCGACGAAATCGCGATGGACCTCGTGCGGCAAGGCTTCGAGACGGTCCCGGGTCTTGTGCAAACGGTGATCGCGCTTGGACTCGCCAAGAAGGGCGACGACGCGATGATCGTGGTGGCGTGCGAACTCGTGCTCGAAGCGCTCGTGGCGCGGAGGAAGATCTCGCGGTCGGACGAAGGGACGTACGGGAAGGCGGAACGTGAATCGCGACGGAACAAAGGGCAGCAGGACTACTTCGGCTGAGCCCTGAACGGCCCAGTACTGCGTGCTCTGAACTCTGGCGTCAGACTGGGCATAGTGGTCAGAATCGAGCAACGACAGTCCACAGTGCCGAGCGGGTTTCATGGATCTGATGACGATTCATGAGGCCTTTGCTCGGCACTCGCTTTTGGACGACCCTCCGTCCCCGCCACCCCCACACGCAGTCAGGAAATTCTCGGCACCGAGCACTGTAGCTGCTGAATTCTGACCACTATAAGCAGTCTGACGCCCCAGTTCTGAGCACTGCGTACTGGGTTGTTTGTTAATCCCCCGTTAAGCCCATCAGGGCCACCTTCCCCCGCATCTTCCGACCTCGCTTGGCCCCCACGCACTCCCCGTAATGCCCTCCGTTCCTTCCCGGTCCGTCCTGGTGAGCGTGGCCGTCGGCGCCATCGGTCTTGTTGGCCCGCACGTCGCCGCAGCCCAAACCAAGGCCGACACGGCTGCCCGCCGCGACAGCCTGGCGCGTACGCTCGCCCCGTTCGCGGTGCGCGCCACCCGCAGCTCGCAGTCCACCTTCACGGCCCCGCTGGCGATCACGCACATCGACAAGTCGCAATTCGCCGGGAAGTCGGGATTCGGGCTCAATGACGCGCTCGGCAATGTGCCGGGGGTGCTCGTGCAGTCGCGCTACGGTACCAGCGATGTCCGCATCGCCATCCGTGGCTTCGGTGCCCGTGGCGCCGGCGATCGCAGCAATGCCGGCACCTCGCGCGGGGTGCGCGTGTTGCTCGACGGCATGCCCGAAACCGAACCCGATGGCCGCACATCGTTCGACAACATCGATCTCGCCGCCGCGGAAGGGATCGACGTAATCCGCTCGAACGCGAGCGCGCTGTGGGGCAATGCGGCCGGTGGTGTGATCAGCGTGTCGACCGTGCCAGTGATCGATCGTCCGTTCGCCACCATGCAGTACCAGAGCGGCAGCTACGGCCTGCAGCGCTACATCGCACAGACGGGCACGCCCATCGGCACCAAGGGGGGCGTGGCCTACGCCACGTTCGTCAACACGAACTTTGACGGCTGGCGCGCCAATTCCGATGCGCGCCGCGTGCTCGTGAACACCGGCATCGTCGCTCCCGTGGGTGATAAGACGCAGATGCGCATTCATCTGCTCGGCGCCAACAATCTGTTCCATGTGCCCGGGCCACTGTCAGCCGATCAAGTCGCGTCCAATCCGCGCCAAGCCAACGCCACCTACGACAGCCGCGACGAGCGTCGATTCAACCGTCTCGCCCGGCTCGGCGCCAGCGTGGAGCACGCCCTCGACGACCAGTCGAGCGTGTCCGCAATGGCGTATGTGAATCCGAAATATCTGCAGCGCTCCGAGCGCGGCACTTTCCGTGACTTCACGCGGTACCATGGCGGCATGAACGCGGCGTACAACCGGCAGGATGTGGTATCACCCACGTCCACTAACCGCTTCACCGCCGGCATCGATCAGGCGTACCAGGACGGCGCCGTGCTGTTCTACAGCTTGAGCGCCACCAACGGGCGCGGCACGACGCTGCGCGACAACCGAAAGGAAGGCGCGTACAACAGCGGCATCTTCGTGGAAGATGAGCTCACACTGAACGACAAGCTCGGCATCACGCTCGGTCTGCGCGGCGACGCGATCTCGTACTACTACAAGAACTACATCAATCCGAAAACCGACGCGAGCCGCACCTTCTCGCAGCTCACGCCCAAGGTCGGGGCGTCGTGGCGCGTGTCGAAAACGCAGACGGTGTATGCGAATGTGGGCGGCGGCGTCGAAGCGCCCGCTGGTAACGAAACCGATCCAGCCAGCACTTTCGGACAGGACACGGTCACGGCCCTCAATCCGCTGCTCGAGCCGATCCGCTCGTACACGTACGAAGTTGGCACCAAGCAGATCTTCATGGTCGGCGACGGCTCAGGCTTGGTGACCAGCATGTCGTACGACGCGGCCGCGTATCTCACGAACGTCCGCAACGAGCTCGTGCCGTACCGCGGCGGACGATTCTACTTCATGGCGGGCCGCGCGCGCCGTACCGGCGCCGAGATCGCCGTGACGGCGCTTGCGAAAGGCGACCTGCGCTTCGAGAGCTCGCTCACGCTCTCACGCAACAGGTACACCGACTACGTGATCGACTCGGTGCACTACGGCAAGCCGGGCGCGACCGCCGACTATAGCGGCAATCGCATCGTCGGGATCCCCGACTGGTTTTACGGCGCCAACGCCAGCTGGGCCCCCTCCAAGGCGCCCCTTGGACTCGCCGCGCAGTTCGGCGTGCAAGGCACCGGTGGATACTGGGCCGACGACGCGAACGCCGTACGGGTGACGGAGGCACACATCGTGAGCGCCAGCCTCCGCGCCGATCGTCTCGTGCGCGTGGGCGATGCCACGGTGAAGGGCTTCCTGACGGTCGAGAATCTCGCCGATCGCCGCTTCATTGGCTCGGCGTTTCTGAACCCGGATATCGTGAATGGGACAGCGCTGGCGTTCGAGCCGGGAATGCCGCGGACGATCATGCTGTCGTTTTCGGTGTCGCGAGGGCGATGATCACTGAACGGCTGTTAACGGCTCAGTACTCAGTGTTCTGAACTCTGGCTTCAGACTGGGTATAGCGGTCGGAATTCAGCAACGACAGTCCACAGTGCCGAGCGGGTTTGGTGGAGCTGACGATTCACTAGCCCCCCGCTCGGCACGTTGCGCAGGGACATCACCCTCTCCCAGCCACCGCACGCGCCGTCAGGAAATTCTCGCGACTGAGCACTGTCGCTGCTGAGTTCTGACCACTGTACCCAGTCTGAAGCCTGAATTCAGTTCACTGAGTACTGAGCAGTTCAGCGAGTACTGGGCAGTTCCGCGCCCTTACTGCCGCTTCCCCACGCACAACGTCGCGTTCGCCGAGCCTACGGCAAACTGCAACACCACCACGGCGTCGCGAACCTCCAGTCTTCCGTTACAGTCCGCGTCGCCATTCGGGAACAGCGCGCTGCTCGACGGGATCTGTGCGCCGATCAGCCCGAGTTGAATGGCCAGTGCATCGGCGGCGTTCACGAGCCCATCGTTGTTCACATCGCCGCGCAACACCGGCGCGGCGGTGGTGAAGTCGAATGCCCAGATGCCGCGGCCATACGTGGCCGCGACCATGCGATTGGTTCGTGCGTTGTACACGAGGTCCGTGATGCGGATGGTTGGTAACCCTTCGTTGCGCGACCACGACGCACCGAGGTCGGTGCTCTCGTACACGCCCAGCATGTTCCCCACGTACAGGCGATTCCCGGGGCCCCAGACGGCCGCCTGGGTGGTCACGTCAGGGAGCGCGCCAGTGATGTCGGTCCACGTCTGGCCGCCGTCGCGCGACAGAAATGCGTGGGGCGTGCCTGAACTGCCGAAGGTGACTACCACGCGATTCGCGTCGGCTGGATCGACGGCGAAGTCGGTGACGGTGCGGTTGGGGAGCGTCGTCGTGGGACTCAGCCACGTGACGCCGTAGTCGCGGGTGAAGCGCACATTGCCGTCGCTGGTGCCCGCGTACAGCACGTTGGTATCGCCGGGCGCGATGGCGATGGCCGAGATGGTGCCAGACCCCTTGGTGAGATCCACCGAGATCGGCGTCCATAATGTGCCTTCGTTGACCGTACGGTAGATCCGCGCGCCACCGAAATACAGGCGCGTTGGGTTTTGGGGATCAATGATAAACGGTGCGATAAAGGCGCGGCGCTCATTGGCAACGATACCGCTGATGATGGTGCGTGCGGACGTCCCGTTGGCGCTCACGCGCACCATATTCCCGCTCTGGCTCGAGACGTAGTAGATATCCGGGCTTTGCGGGTTGATGGCGGTGAATGCGCCATCGCCCCCGTTCACGCCGTTCCACTGCAGCATGCCGTTGCGAGCGATGATCGTACCGTTATCCTGCATCCCCGTGAGAACGCCCGACGGGTCGGTGGGGTGCATGGACAGCCCCGGGTAGTGCAGCGACGTCGCGAGACCGCCGTTCAGCGAGACAAAGCTGTCCGCGCCGTCCCGCGAGAGAAAGGCACCGCCGTCATTGCCGCTGAAAACCCGGCGCGAATCGTTGGGATCGACGGCGATCACGTGCCAGTCACAATGAATCTGCGGGGCGATCTCGGTGAACGTCTGCCCCCCATCGCCCGAGCGGAAGGCGCGCACGCCGCCGACGAAGATCACGTTGGCGTCGCGGGGATCGACGGCGATCATGAGGTTGTACTCGCTCTGCGCCCCGAAGTTGTTGCGGTTGGCCACTGCCGGCGCGCTGTTCACGCCGGTGGCGACCAGCGTGGTGCGGAAGCCGGTGGCGTCATCATAGCGATACAGCCCACCGAAGCGACGGTCTGGACTTGCGCCCACCAACCACACGCTGCCGGGCTGATCGCGCGACACCGCGATCTCCAAACGGCCCACCGAGTCGGCGGGAAAGGTCGTGACCGTGCTCCATGTCGCGCCGCGATCACCCGAGCGCCACAGACCCGGCGGTGTGGCGCTCCCCGAGACACCCACGCGCGCGGCGTACATGATATTCGGGTCGGTCGGATGCTGCACGATATCACTGAACGTGAGCGCCGGCGTGACCACCGACCACGTCTGCCCGGAATTCGTCGAGCGCATGATGCCGCGCAGGGTCGCCGCGAGAATGGTGGTGCTGGTGGCCGATCCGGCGCTCGCCCGGTCGATGACGATGTTGTACATCGCCCAGGACTGCGACAGCGACGGCGTGAACACCTCCTGCCCGAAGGTGCGCCACGTGGTCCCCCCGTCGGTGCTGCGCAACATGCCGCACCCCTGCGACGTTTCCGACGGTTCACCCGTTCCGGCATACACGATCTGGGGATTGACGGGATCGACGGCGATGGCACCGATCACCAGTGAGCACTGGTCGTCGGTGAGCGGTACCCAGCTGGCCCCTTCGTTGGTGCTCTTCCACACGCCGCCCGCCGACGTCCCGACGTACAGCACGTTGCGGTCGGTGGGATGGAACGCCAACGTCGGTACCCGCCCCGCATCCAGCTGCGGCAGCGATCCGAAGAATCCGTTGTCACCATAAAACCCGCGCGGTCCCACCGAGGCCCAGCGCCCCGGCGACGGCACCGGCACCGTGGCACGAAACATCGCGCTGCTCGCACTTGGCTGGGCGGCGAGCCACGCCTGATATGTCATCCCCGACCGGGCCTCAGCGCTGCCCGGCCGCGCGTCCCACAATTCGACGAGCGCACTGCGCCGCTCCTCCGGATCGCTTTCGCGCACGACCGCCTTCTCCTGCGCCCGTAACGCGGCCGTCAGGAGGAGGGTCAGCAGCGCGGCGCGTGTCGACGCGCTCGGCAAACAGCGTGGGGCGCTATTCACGGTCACCGCTTCCATTCGTGAGAGTGAAGGATACCGCATTCGACGTGCCGCGCGCCGTGATGACCTGCACGCTGTATCGGCCGCTGGCAAGCGGTCGCACCGGCGCGCCGCCGCGATCCGGCTGCTGTTCGTCGTTGACCGGCACCGTGAACTGCAGCGAGCTGGCCGTGCGCGAGTGCGACACGCGTGACACCTGGCGGAGCGCGATGCGCCCAAAGCGCACGGTATTCAGTGCATCGAAATCGCGACCGACGACGGTGACCGTGACCTGTTCGCCACGTGACACATCGGCGGCGGCAGGGGTCACGGTCTCGATAGTCGGCACGGTCGTACCACGATGATGACATGCCGACAGCGCCAGCAGTAGCACGCCCGTGCTCAGCACATGGGGCTTCATGACTATCGCCCTCATGGTGTCCCCGCGTTGTCGCGGCGCACGTCGATGGAATCCACCAGCGACACACCGCCCACGCTGTGCATCTCCTCTATTGAGAGAGTCCACGTGGCGGCCGCCGACGGTGCCATACGCACGACCGTGAGCGTCACGAGATGACCGGTGTGCGTGCCCGTGGCCCACGCGGCGGCAACCTTCACGGACTGTCCGTGTGCCTGGCAGGCCAGCAGCGGCTCACCCTGCGCCGCGGTGCAGCCGATGAATGCCCACTGCGGGGCCAGCTGCACGTCGCCGGTGAGACTACCCACCGAGCGCGTGGGGCCGGCGCCGAGGGCAATGGCGAGGCGCATGGTGTCGCCCTGCATCGTGGCCGGTTGGAGCGAGAGCACGCTGCGGGGGGCAACCGGATTGGTGTTGAGCAGATCGGCGGTCTGGTGACAGGCTGCCAACGCGAGGGCCAGCGCGAGGGCCAGCGGCGTGGTATGCAAGGTCATTTTCATGGAATGATCACGATCGGGTTGAACACACTGGTAAGGCTGGAGAGGTCCGTCAGCGTACCGTCCAGCAGCTGATTGAGCGTGATCACCAGCTGGTTACCGACACCGCGCTGATTCACGCGACATTGCAGACGAATCAGCTGTACGGTGCCCTGCACCGGGGTGTTCGTGGCCCAGTTGATCCGCAGATTCTGTTGACCATCGACCTGCTGGACCTGCACACCGGAACGCAGGGACTGAAAGGCCGTCACGTTGAACGGCGAGTACGGAAACGACGCCGAGCCGGGCCACGCCACTTCGAGATCGATGGCACTGAGCGGACGCCCATCGCGGGACTGCACTTCAATGCTGATCGAGAACGTATCGGTCGTGATGCGATAGCTGGGCAGCGTGGCGCGCACGATGGGGCCGGTCGCATTGCGCGGCACGAACACCAGCAGCGAATCGGCCACCGAGGGCGTGCGGTTGGCCTGCGCCACGATGAAGGTCCGCCCCGGCAGCGCGCCGGTGATCGTACCGCGGGCGCTCACCGTGGCCCGCGACGAATCACGCGCAAACCAGCGCACCGCGGCAGTGCTGAACGGGCTGCCATCAGCGGAGCGCGCCGACACCGAGGGGGTAAACTGCGAGGTCGGCGTATCGAGCTGCAGCACGCGCTGGACCGTATCGGCGGCCGTCACGAGCGTGATGATGCGCGCCGGCTGCGTGAGCGTGTCCGGCGGGAGCACGGTAAAGGTGCGCCCGGAGGCGCCCGGGAGACCTTCGCCGGCGTACTGGAGGGAACGCGAACCGAGTGCGCTCAGCACGGTCAGCCCCGAGAAGATCGCGCGTCCCAGCGTGTCGGTATCGGCCGTGGCGTTGCCAAGGGTACCGGTGCCCCCCGCTAACGTCGTCCGGACACGCACCCCCACATCGCGGGAGGTGTTCCCGATGCTGTCCAACAACTGCACGATGGGCGGCGGCGACACGGCCGCGCCCGCGTTGAGGCTTACGGGCATGTCGCGCTCAACGATCAGTCGCGAGGCGCGCCCACCCGACAGCCGCAACGTGGCGGTGGTCGCAGAGACGCCGGCATCGGCGGTAAATGTGAGCGTCCGTGTGCCGGCCACGCCGGTCACCGTCAGGGCGCTGAAACTGGCCCGTCCCTGTGCGTCGGTGGTGACCGCCGTGTTCGCGACGGCCGTGAGTCCGGTGCCGCCGGTGACCGCCACCACCACACGGCGGCCGGCGACCGGCGCGTCATTCCCCTCGCGGTCCCGCAGTTGCAGCTGCATCGGCGCGGCCGCGGTGATCCCGCTGCGCAGCCGGGGAGCGGCTCCCACGTACGCCAGCGCGGCCGCGGCACCGGGACTGATGTCGAACGAAGCAGAGGTGACTGGAGCAAGCGCCGGTGCCGCGAACTGCAGCGACCGCGTGCCCACCAGTCCCGCCACGGACAGGTCGGTGAAGCGGGCGATCCCCTCCTGCGACGCGACAGTAAAGCCCCCGCCCACGGTCCCCGCGCCAACCACGGTGGCGCTCACCGCCGTGGAGGTCGCGGTGACCACATTGTCGTACAGGTCCCGCACCTCGACCACCGGCTGCGTGACGAGCCGCGCGCCGGAGACTGCCCCCGCCGGCTGGGTGGTGATCACCAATTTCACGGGCACCCCCGGTGTGACCGCGATGGCGAAGGTACCGGCGGCTCCCCCGGAGCTCGCCGTGATCGTCGTGGTGCCCGACTGCGCGCCCGTGACCAGCCCCGTGGCCGACACCGAAGCGATGGCGCTGTTCGCAGAACTCCAGGTGAAGGCCGCGCCGCCAACCGGCTTGCCTCGCTTGTCCGTGAGCGTCGCCGACAGCAGCACCGACGTGCCGGCGCTCAGTGCGGCAAGGCCACTGGCGGCCCGGATGGCCACGACCGGCGGGATATCAGGCGACGCCGGGTCGCCGCAGGAGGCAGCGAGGGCGAGAGCCGCGAGAAGGCCGCGTGCAACGCGGCGGCCAGGAGAGGGCTGCATGGACACGGGGCAAGGATCGCGGGCATACCGAAGGACGGAGCGAACGATCCGCACCGTAAGCATCGAATGCTACTGGTGCCCGGTTCTATCCGCGAGACCCGGCAAGGTCAGACCCGTCGCCAGAAATCTGAAAACCGGAGCGCATACAGCGACGCCAGCAGCAGCACGACCGCCGAACAGGCGATCGCATGCGGGGCCGTGATTGCGCGGGCCAAGGCACCCATCGCGAACGAGCCTACCGCCTGCGATAGCCCAACGAACACGAGACTGTAAAATGCCATCAGGCGTCCGCGGTACTTCTCCTCCACCAGCAGTTGCAGCACGCCGTTGGAGAGGGAATTGAAGGTGATCATGGCCATCCCGGTCGCGAAGAGCACCACATACGCCATCGCGAGGGTGGTCGTGTAGGCGAAGCCCAGCAGCAACGTGGGGAAGGCCAGCCCCGCCGTCATCAACACCCGCCCCTTGTTGGCGGCGTGCGAGATCGGACCGGCCACCAGCAGCGCGCCCAGCAACCCACCCACCCCCACCGTGGCCAGCAGCGTGCCATAGCCGCCGGCGCCGAGCCCCAGCTGGTCGCGGGCGATCACCGGCATGAGCGTGAGAAACGGGCCGCCCAGCAGCGCCCCCACGGTGACCAGCGCCAGCAGATCACGCACCGGCCCCGGCTTGGCCAGATGCCGCAGGCCGTCGGCCGCCCCCGCCGTGCTCCGTCCCAACAGCTCGTGTACGCCGGTTACGGTAAGACGTACGGTGTTCGCAATTGCCGCCTCGGGAAACGTGATGCGCAGCAGCCCCCAGAGCACCGCCACAAAGCTCAAGGCGTTGAGGCCGAAGCACCACGCGATCCCGAAGCGGGCGATCACCAACCCTCCGATGGCCGGGCCCACCACGCGGGCCAGATTGAATCCGCTGGAATTGAG
>CAIUOO010000133.1 GCA_903900795.1 uncultured Gemmatimonadota bacterium
CTGAACGTGGACGGCGTGGTGGCCGGCGTGAAAGGCTACATGACGGATATCCTGACGGCGCATGCGGTGTCCTTCATTGCAGCGGCCCCCGCCGAGAAGCCGTTCCTGGCGTTCATCGCGCAGAAGGCGGCGCATCCGGAGATCTATCCGAATCAGGTGCGCTCCTTCCCGCCGGCCCCCGGCGACGAAGGCGCGTTCGCCCACGATTCGATTCCGCACGATGTCAGCTGGCGCGCGCCGCTCACCGGCAAGCCGGCGCTGCAGCGGCCGGTCGATGCCAACGATCCGCGCAGTCCGAAGGGTGGGCTGCCCGACAAGTACGTACGCGATCGGTTGCGCATGCTGCTTGCCGTTGATCGCGGCATCGGTGCCGTGATCACCGCACTGGAAGCGAAGGGCGTGCTCGACGAAACGGTGTTCATCGTGACGAGCGATCAGGGTTTCTTCTACGGCGAGTTCGGCTTGGCACAGGAACGCCGGCTGGCGTACGAGCCGAGCACGCACATTCCCCTCATCGTGCGCTACCCGGGCGTCGTTCCCGCCGGCGTGAAGCCGAATGCGCTGGCCAGCAACGTCGACATCGCACCGACGATGCTCGAACTGGGCGGCGCGACCATACCGGCCACGATGGACGGGCGCTCGCTGCTGCGTGCGCTGCGCAACGAGACCGCGGCCATTCGCGACGAGCTGATGATCGAGTACTACTCGGATACCGAGTTCCCGCGCATCAAGGGCATGGGGTATAAAGCGCTGCGCACCGATCGTTACAAGTACATCCGGTACGACGAACTCAAAGGGATGGACGAACTGTACGATCTGCAGGCCGATCCCCACGAGTTGCGGAACCTGTTGCCCGACCGCGTACCGGCCGGCGTTCGCGATGACTTGTCGGCAAGACTGGACCGATTGTTGAAACGGCCCACTGGCCCGAAGACGCCGTGACGCCCGCGCGCTCACGGCCCGGTGAAGCGGTGATGCAAGGCGCCCACGCCGCCGCGGTGGTGGCGGCCACGCGCACGTGGCTGGAGCGCGCCGTGATCGGTTTGCAGTTATGTCCATTCGCGCGCGCGGTGTACGTGAACGAACAGGTGCGCTATGTCGTGAGCGATGCGCCGAACACGGCGGCGCTGCGCGCGGAGCTCGAGCGCGAATTGCGCACGCTGATACAGACGGACGCGAGCGTCGTTGATACGACGTTGCTCATCCACCCGCAGGTGCTCACGGATTTCCTCGCCTACAACGACTTCCTCGATGTCGCCGAGGCGACCGTCGAGGCGTTGGGTCTTTCAGGTGTGGTGCAGATCGCCAGCTTTCATCCGGCCTATCAGTTCGCCGGCACCACGAGCGACGACGTGACGAACTTCACCAACCGCTCGCCGTATCCCATGCTGCACCTGTTGCGCGAGGCCAGTGTGAGCCGCGCCGTGGAGGCATTTCCGGACACCCCGAACATTTATCAGCGCAACCTCGAGACGATGCGCCGCCTTGGTGCGCAGGGATGGGCGGCGCTGAGTCTCGAGGCGCCCGCGCGCGAAGCGTCAGCTCGCGAAGCGTCAGCTCGCGAAGCGTCAGCTGGTCCTACGGAGTGACAGGCCCCACTGCCTGAAGGGCTGGGTGCGCTGGTGCGCGAGCGATTCCAATTGAACGCATGTGTGCGCGTGCGGCGGGGGGGAGCCGAGTGGGACTATGAGGAAGTCACCGGAGTTCGATGGCCGAGTCGTCGGTATATCGGTCGAGTGAATAGGCGTTAGCGTGGCTGGGGGCGCTGGCGAGCTGATACGGTACCCGTTATAATAGATAGTGTGATACGCACGTTTGCCGACGCCGCCACGGAAGACCTTTTTAACGGACTCGACAGCCGGCGCGCGCGCCGTGCGTGCCCTGCGACGTTGTGGCCGGCCGTAGCGCGGAAGCTGACGCAGCTCAACCGCGTTCGGGAATTGCGGGAGCTGGCGATTCCGCCGGGAAATCGACTGGAGGCGCTGCGTGGCACGCGTCGCGGCCAGCATAGTATCCGCATCAACGATCAATTCCGGATTTGCTTCCGGTGGGAGGATGGCTATGCCGACGACGTCGAAGTCACGGACTACCACTAAACCGCCTCCGGCGCTGGTGCAGCGGCGCCTTCCCACGCATCGCCCGCCGACGCATCCGGGTGAGATGCTGTTGGAGGAGTTCCTGCGTCCGCTCGGGATTTCGCAGTCGGCGTTCGCGGTGCAGCTGGGCGTGTCGTTCCCGCGACTGAATGAGGTGATTCACGCCAAGCGCGCGGTCACGCCGGACACGGCGCTCCGCTTGGCGCAGGTGACTGGTATGAGCGCGGACTTTTGGCTCGGTCTGCAGCAGGATTGGGATCTCTGGCATGCGTTGCGCTCCGCCGAGGCCGCAGCCATTGCTCGACTGAAGCCGTTGCCGCGCGCCGGCTAGAAGCACGCTAACGAAACGTTGCTGCTGACAGCGCGAGGCGGTGTGCGGCAGGCGCCAGGTTCGTCTCGCTGTGATAGCCCGCATCGGCCGTGATCAGCGTGTCGGTCGCGCGGAGCGCGTGCGTCGCCGTCGTGTCCGGATCGAGCGCCGTGGGCGTGGTGTCCGCCGCACGATGGCGCTGTAGCATCGTGGTCGCGGCCGCTTCAAGCTTCGCGGCCTGGCGTTCGAAGTCGGCGCGCGTGCCGCTGCGATGCTTCGACGCGTTACTTGGCAGTTTCACGCCATCGATGGCGAACATCTCGCGGCCGATCAAGCCCCGTGTATCACACACCGCCAGCACCGCCGCAAAGACACGGGCGATGTCCTCGCCCAACGAACTGACGAACTTGGCGATCGTCGTGAAGTGCGGCGCGTGGTCGCTGCAGAGGGCGATGAACGTGACGTGCTCTTGGCACGCTCGCTCGATCTGCCGGCTGCTGACGATCCCCTGTGAGTACGCGAAGAGCACCACCTTGAGCAGCAGCGCCGGCGGATAGGCCGGGGCGCCCGTCGCATCGTTCTGAAACCGCGCGTCGAAGTGGGACAGGTCGATCGCGTGATCGAGCAGATGATTCAGCGCGTACTCGAACGTGCCGGGCAACAGCAGCCGAGACAGGTCAACGGCCAGCAATCGGGGCTGCGTGTCGATGTACTTGTAGCGCGCCATGCCGATACCTCGACGAGGAGAACAATGGGCTGCAGACTTCCTGCAGCAAACACCCGAGGCGCGGGCAGGAGTTCCGTTTCCACATCGACTGTTCGCGGACTTTTCCTACAGCCTCGTTATGCGTACTCCGGCGGGTTGTATGACCACTGGCATTTTGGTGCGTTAGAATGTGCGTCGCTATGTACATACTTTCAGGAGCCGTATGTCGACGCTCAAGCCGAGTCGTGATATCCAACCGGTGACGGAGTTTCGCGCCAATGCCGCGCAGTTCATCGAGCAGGTGCAGGCGACTGGCGAACCCGTGATTCTGACCCAGC
>CAIUOO010000134.1 GCA_903900795.1 uncultured Gemmatimonadota bacterium
AACGTGAAGGGGCCCGACCTGTGCTTCCTCGATCAGCCGGGCAAGCTCGAGCCGGCCGATCTCGAGATGTACGAGATGCTCGGCGTGCCACCGACGCCGTTTCAGGACGTGCGCTACTTCGCGCCGTTCACGGCTCGTGGCTTCGCCCTGAACACATTGCGCTCGCATCCGGCGCTCGCGGACAGTGTGTCGCCGCTCACGTGGGGACTCGGTGAAGTGCTGCAGTTCGCCGAGGTGTTGCTGAACAAGGACGACATCGACGCGAAGGCGGACGCGCTCATCGATTTCATCCGGGAGCGCGTCGTCGGCAAGGACTTCGAGGAGCCCGGCTTCTCGCGCACGCACCGCGTGCAGTCGTTCGCCGATCTCGACGCCTGGTTCCGCGATGTGCTGCGCAAGCTCGAGGATTCCAACGGCGATACCTGGCGCACCCACCACGCGGCCACCGTGCGCAAAGTCCGAAATCGCCTCTCCAATCTGTCCACGCGTTGCGCCGGCCTGGTGACCGACGATGGCGCCGTGTCCGATCTGCCCTTCGGGAGCTTTGTGGATCGCGCGGTATATGTGGTCGATGTCGCCAATGTCGAGGAAGACGCGCAGGATCTCGTCTTCGCCCGGGTGGTGTCCCGCCTGCGTGAACAACTCGAGCGGCGGGAACTCGGCGTCGATCACGTCATCGTCTTCGTCGACGAGCTGAACAAGTATGCGCCGCACGATGGTCCCGATACCTATGTCCGCAAGATGCTGCTCGATATCGCGGAACGTGGGCGATACCTCGGGCTCGTCCTCTTCGGCGCACAGCAATTCCGCTCGCAGGTGCATCGTCGCGTGACCGGTAACGCCGGCACGGCGCTGTACGGGCGCATGGATGGTGATGAGCTGGCATCGCCCGGGTATCAGGTGTTGAGCCCGGCGATCAAGGCGCGTATGGCCACGCTCGATAAGGGGCAGCTCATGGTGCGCCATCCCCATTTCACACAGCCGGTCTTCGTGCGCTTTCCGCGTCCGTCCGTGATGTCCGGTCGTGAGGGCGTTGAACGCTTCCCGCAGGCGCCGGAACCGTCGCTCGCGCAAGCGGTGACGCGTGAGCTGCGTCGCCTCGACGAGACCATCGATCTGGGCTTCGTGCAGCACACCATTCTGCTGTACGACGAGCCGGTGGTGCTGGCCGCACGCAATGCCGTCATACGTACACGCCCCGACGATGTGAAGCGTGCCTTCGCGCGCGAACTGGCGCGTCGGTCGCGCCCGAGCGCAAGCGACGCCGAAGCGGTGACCCCGCGTCCGCGTGCCCTACGGTCCTTCTCGCCCGACGAATACGGCGGATGATGTCGGCCGAGGGCATGCGCGGGTGGTGGAGCGCCCACGTCGCCGGAGTACGGTCCGCGTCGGGCGCGCGCCACGCTCCGCGTCACCACATTGGGATGTACGCGCACTCGCTGGTCAAGACCAGCGATCCCGCTTCCCGCCGACGGACGACCGGTACGGGTCCGCAGGTGGTCACGGCCGGTACCGTGCGCAGCCCCGCGCTTTGAGCGGGCGCGGTCGTTCTGTAACTTGCAGCATGCGCCTGGTTCATCTCAGCGATCTCCATCTCGGATTCCGCCAGTATCAGCGGCTCACGCCGACCGGAATCAACCAGCGCGAAGCTGATGTCGCGGCGACGGTGTCGCGGGCGGTCGCTCAGATTATCGCCTGTGCCCCAGATCTGATCGTGGTGGGCGGTGACGTGTTTCACACGGTGCGCCCGTCCAACCCGGCGATTTTGCACGCCTTTCGCACCTTCTCGGCCCTACGCGATCGGCTCCCCGATACGCCGATCGTGATGGTGGCCGGTAATCACGACGCGCCGCGCACGTCGGAAACCGGGTGCATCCTGCGGCTCTTTCGGGAGATCGACGTGCACGTTGCCGATGCGAAGGCGGAGCTGTTCACCTTCGCGGGGCGTTCGCTGGCGGTCTTGGCGGTGCCCGACGTGCCCGGGATCGATCGTCCGCCGTTCGTGCCCCCCGAGGGCTTCGAGCATACGGTGCTGTTGCTGCATGGCGAAATCGCCGGCATGCTACCCGCGCACGCGGCCCCCGCCGATCGCGCGGCCATCGAGATCGATCCAGCGGAACTGCACGCCGAGCAGTGGAGCTACGTGGCGCTCGGTCATTACCACGTGTATCGCGAAGTGGCCACGCGGGCGTACTACAGCGGCTCGCTCGACTACACGAGTTCCAACCCGTGGGGCGAACTGCGCGAGGAACGGGAGCAGCGCATCCCCGGGAAGGGCTTCATCGAGCACGATCTCGTGTCGGGCGCACACCGGTTTCATCCGGTGGCGCCATCGCGCCCGTTGCTGGATCTCGAACCGATCGATGCGAGTGGCATGGGCGCCACCGACGTCGACAGCGCGTTGCGCGCACGGGTGGACAGCGCCATCGGCGGCATCGACGATCGTGTCGTGCGCGTCACGGTGCGCAACATCGCGCGCCACATCGTGCGCGAGCTCAATCACGACGCGCTGCGGGAGTATCGAAAGCGCGCCATGCACTTCCATCTCGACACGCGTCGTCCGGAAGTGCTGGCGCGTCGCGGCAAGGGAGAAGGTGCGCCGGGCCGTCGGGCCACCTTGCCCGAGCTGGTGGCGGAGCGTCTCAACGAGCGTCCGTTGCCGCCGGGAGTGGATCGCGAGCAACTCGTCTCGCTCGGCCTGCGTTATCTGCAGCAGGCGGAAGACGCGGCGATGGCGGCCCTTCCTGTGCTGGAGGGCTGACGGATGCGACTGATCTCGCTTCGCCTCCAGAACTTCCGTCAGCACGCAGATACGCGCATCGCGTTCGAGCGTGGGCTGACGGGTATCATCGGGCCCAACGGCTCTGGCAAATCCACGCTGCTCGAAGCGATTGCCTGGTCGCTGTACGGCACGCCCGCCGCACGAGGCACGCGCGACTCCATCCGCTTTTCCCGCGCGGCGCCGCGCGCCTCCGTGAAGGTGGAGCTGGAGTTCGAGCTCGCCGGTCATCGCTATCGCGTGGTGCGCGGACTCACCAACGCCGAGGTCTTCCTCGACGGCGGTGACGTGCCGATCGCCAATACGATCACCGGCGCCACCGAGTTGCTGCAGCGACGGCTCGGCATGACGCGCTCCGAGTTCTTTCACACCTACTTCACGGGGCAAAAGGAACTCGACGTCATGGCCTCGCTGGGTGCGGCCGAGCGGGCCCGCTTCCTGTCGCGCGTGTTGGGGTACGACCGGATCAGCGGCGCGCAGGAGATTGCGCGCGAGCGTCGTCGCGCGCTCATGGCGGAGATCAACGGCCTGAAACAAGGCATGCCCGACGCCGACGCCATCTGGCGTGGAGTGGCCGATGCCGAAGCGCGACTGGCCGTGGCGCGGACACGGGCCGCGGAAGCCGACGTGGCGCGGAGCAGCACCGCCGAACGCCTGAGCGCCGTGGCACCGCAGTGGCTCGATGCGCAGGCGCAGCGCGACCAGACGCAGCAGCTGCTGGCCGAGCTACGCGTGGCCGAGAGCGAGGCGATGGGATTCGCCCGCGAAGTGGAGCGGCTCGATCGCGAGCTCGACGCGGTGGCCGTGGCGCACCGCGAGCTGGCGCCCTTACGTGAAGCGTTGCTGCCGCTGTTGTCGATGCGCGCGGAACTGGAATCGCTCGAGCAGCTGGCGGCGGCCGACGCGCGACGGCAGGCGTTGATGGAACGGGTGCGTACGGTGGCCGAGGACGATGCCAAGCTCGCCGAGCGCGCCGCGCGTCTCGAAGCCGCGCCGACGCTGGAGCGCGATACGCAGCAGCAGATTGCCACGCTGCGCGGCACGCTCACCGAGGTGGAACGGACGTTCGACGCGGAGAGCAAAGCCTGGACGAGAGACGGACAGGAGGCGGAGACGCGCCTCGACGCCCTGCGACGGCAGTACGCTGAATTGTCGGAGCAGCGCGATACGCTCGAAGGGCTCGGGGAAGAGTCGCCGTGCCCGACCTGTGGCCGGCCGCTCGGCGCGTCGTATCGTGGCGTCCTCGACTTGCTCAACGAGCAGATCGAGACGGTGCGAATCGATGGCAACTACTACCGGCAGCGCGTCGAGCAGCTTGCGGTCAGACCGGCGGCCATCGACGCGATGGACGAGCAGCGTCGCACCCTGCAGATGGAGCTGTCGGCGGCCGAGCGGAGGTTGCTGCGCATTCAGAACGCGCTGGTCGAGGCCACGCAGGTGGCGGACTCGCGGGCCGAGCTGGCCACACGACTCGCGCAGGCCACGGAACAACTGGCCGCGCTGCCGCTGGGCTACGACGCGCAGCGGCATCGCGTGTTGCGCGACGAGGTCGTGCGATTGCAGGAACTCGAAACGAAGGCCGCGCGTGTGGGTGGTCTCGTGGAGCGCGAGGACGTGACGCGCACCGAGCGGTCGCGCGTGACGGCGGTGCGCGACGCGGCGCGCTCCAACGTCGTCGAACTCGAGCGGCAACGCTCCGCGCTCGGGATGGACGACACGTCGTATCAGCGTGTCCGTGACGCCCATGAGCGTGCCGCAGCCGATGCCCGTCGGGCCGAGCTCGATGCGGTCAGCGCCGCGGGTGAAGCGGAGCGGGCGCGGGCCGCGCTCGACAGCGCCGAGCAGGGCCGGCGCGATCTCGGGCGTCTGCAGGACACCCTCGACGCCCTCGAGACGGAT
>CAIUOO010000135.1 GCA_903900795.1 uncultured Gemmatimonadota bacterium
ATGGACACGCCGATCGGCGACCGGTGGTGGCCGAATACGCTCTGGGGCAAGGACGATCAGGCCGGTTCCACCAACTGGTACACCAATCCTGAAGTGGTGCAGCGCGCCCTCGCCGAGGCCAAGACCGGCAAGGTGTACCGCAACGCCGCCCTCGACCGGCAGGGCATGCAGGGCTTCACGTTCATGCCGGGCGACGGCGTGTTCTTCTATGTCTTCAGTCCGGTGCCGTTCACCGGAGCCACCGGTTCACCCGGCGCGCCGCTGGCGATCCGGTAGCACGCTCCAATCATTCAACTGAAGGTCATTCTCCATGCACCGACGTCTCGTCACACCACTGATCGGACTGGTCGCGGTGGCCGCCTGTTCCGACCCCTCGTCTCCCAGTGGTCCGGTACCCGCGGAATCGATCGCGTGGGTGACGGTCGGTGATCTCCGCAACGCGGTGGACACCGACCCCGCCGGCCTCGGTGCCGTGGCGACGTCGTTCCGGATCATGACGTACGAGTTCACCAACCAGCAATACGCCGACGTCCTCAACGCGGTGGCGAAAACCGACCGCTATGCGCTCTACAACGCCACCATGGGCACCGACGCCCGGGGCGGGATCACGCGGAGCGGCGTGGACGGCAGCTATGTCTACGCGGTCAAGCCGAACATGGGCGACAAGCCGGTGAACTACGTGAGTTGGTTCGATGTGGCGCGGGTGGCCAACTGGTATACGAACGGGGCGACGAGCACGTCGGGCACGGAGACGGGGGCGTACACCCTCGGCGGTGCGACCAGCGGCACGGCGCCCAGTGGCGCTGCGCCGGCGGTGAATGCGGGAGCGACGTACCACATCCCAACGGCCGACCAGTGGTACAAGGCCGCGTACTACAAAGGCGGCAGCACCAATGCCGGCTACTGGGACTACGCCACGCAGAGCAACACGGCGCCCACGGCGGTGACCGCGGGTGCGACCGGGAGGGGTGCGGCGGGCGGCGCGGGCAACTACGCCACCTGGAACACCACCGCCAGCTGGAACCTCCAAACCGGCAATCTCACCACCGTCGGCACCAGCGGGGGCCCGAGTGCCTATGGGGCGTTCGACATGAGCGGCAACGTGAGCGAATGGAACGATCAGAGCGGCGCCGCCGGGGCGCAACGTGGCGTGCGGGGCGGCTGCTGGGCGCATGGCGCCTCGCCCCTGTCGGCTGCGGACGGCTACGTCGATGTACCATCGACGGAGAACAGCTTCCGCGGCTTTCGTCTCGCCTCGGCGGTGCCGGCGCCGCGATAGGGCGTTCCCGCGCGCTCGGCCGCACACGTCCGGCGTCGGCGCCGTTGGGTGATGCGAGTCGCTGGCGTCCTGTCCCGACGCCTAGTGTCACGGCGCCTCACGTCGTATCGTCCTATGGAGTACGCCTTATTCGGTTCTTCCGTCCGCCCGGCTCGCACGCCGGACCGGCACACTCCCGGAGCACACTCGCCATGATGGCCCGCCGCCCGATGCTCGCGTTGTCGGTCCTGTCCCTGCTCGCCGGCGCCTCGTCGCTCGCCACGGCCCAGGCCGGCACGGAGCACATGCACCACATGGGCCCCGAAATCGTCATCCCGAACGGCGCGCGGTACACCAAGGCGGACGTCGAGTTCATGCAGGGGATGATCGCCCACCACGCGCAGGCGATCGTGATGTCGCGCCTGGCGGAAAAGAACGGCGCCAATCCGCAGGTGCTCAAACTGTCGCGGAAGATCGATCAGTCGCAGGTGCCCGAGATTCAGATCATGCAGCACTGGCTCGAGCGGTACGGCCAGTTTGCCCCGGACACCGCCTCGTGGCACGGCATGCGGATGGACGGCATGCTCACCGACGAGGAAATCGCCGCCCTCGACAAGGCGAAGGGCGTCGCCTTCGACCGCGCCTTCCTGATCGGCATGATCAAGCACCACGAGGGCGCACTCAAGATGGTCGACGATCTCTTCAAGGTGAAAGGCGCCGGTCAGGAAGTGGACGCCAACATCTTCGCCAATGATGTGGTGAGCGCGCAGACCGCCGAGATCGGCATCATGCGCGGCCTGCTCGCCAAACTCCCCCCGAAGTAACCCGGACACACGACGCCATCCGGCGTTCCGTCGTCCCCCTCCCCACCCACTGGAGTGTGTACCGATGCGCGTCATGCGTAGCCTGATCCTGCTGGTCGCGACCGCCGTCGTGCCGACGCTCGCGTCGGCGCAGACGTACCCGAGCAAGTCCGATCCCCGGAACAACCTGAAGCCGGGTCGGTTGGACGCGGGCGTCGCGGCCAGCAACATGAAGCTGCTGTCGTTCACGCCCAAGCCGGCGCAGTTCGACACGGTGCGCGGACTCACGTTCGTCAACTCCGACCTCGCCTTCGGCACCCATTACGTCTATCAGGCCAACTTCGCCGGCTTCTCGATCTGGGACATCACCGACCCGGCCAAGCCGGCCATGACGGCCGTCGTGCAGTGCATCACGTCGCAGGGTGACCCGTCGATCTACGGCAACCTGCTGTTCATCTCCGCCGAGGGGGCGGGCAACCGCAACGACTGCGGCAGCGGCGGCGTGCAGGATCCGAAGGATCACATGGCCGGCGTGCGTATCTTCGACGTGTCGAATCCAAGGGCGCCGAAGCTCGTGAAAAATGTGCAGACGTGCAAAGGTTCACACACGCACACGATCGTGCCCAGCCCGACCGATCCGCGCACGATCTACCTGTACGTGTCGGGACAGCAGGCGGCGCGGCCCGAGACCGAGCTTGCCGGGTGCAAAAACGGCAGTGATCCGGCCGATCCCACGAATTCGCTCTTCCAGCTCGACATCATCAAGGTGCAGCTCGATCGTCCCGAGCAGGCCAAGGTGATTCCCGGCGCGCGCGTGTTCACCGGCTTGGACGGAGCCAGCGAGTGCATGCGCTTCTGCGCGCCGACCGATGCGCGTCGTGCGGCGGGTCGCGCCCGCCCGGTGGCCGATCCGACCATGCCGACGGGACCGCGCAACTGCCATGACGTGACGGCGTATCCGTCGATGAATCTGCTGGCGGCGTCGTGCTCGACGCACTCCATTCTCGTGGACATTTCGAACCCCGAGAAGCCGTTCCGCATCAGCGCCCTCGCCGACACGAACAACTACCAGGGGCGGCACACCGCCGCGTTCAGCAATGACGGCAAGAAGCTGATCCAGACCGACGAATGGGGCGGCGGCACGGGCCCGATGTGCCAGGCCTCCAGCATGATCGAGCTGGGTGGTAACACGGTGATCTCGCTCGACGCGAAGAAGAAGCAGACGCAGCGCGCCTACTTCAAGCTGCCGTCGGCCCAGACGGCCGAAGAGAACTGCGTGTCGCATAACGGTGGCATCATTCCCGTGCCGGGACGCGACCTGTATGTGCAGGGCTGGTATCAGGGCGGCGTGAACATCATGGACTTCACGGACCCGGACAAGGCGACCGAAATCGGCTACTTCGATCGCGGTTCGATCGATCCACCGCAGCCGGTGGACGTCCCGTCGGCCGCCGCGGCCGCACTGGCGCCGGGCGCGCGTCCGCGCAGCAACACGATCGGTGGTTCATGGGGTGCGTACTACTGGAACGGCCTCATCTTCTCCTCCGAGCTCGATCGCGGTATGGACATTCTCGAGCTCACGCCGAGTGCACAGCTGTCGGCGAACGAGATCGCCGCCGCGAAGCTGGTCGTCTTCACGGACTACAATCCGCAGAGCCAGCCGAAGATGACGTGGCCGGCGGCGTTCGTGGTGGTGCGCTCGTACCTCGATCAGCTGGTGCGTGGCAACGGCCTCGCGTCCGATCGTACGACGGCGATTTACGCGGCACTCGATGCGGCGGAAATGAAGTCGGGGCTGGCACGCGCGGCGGCACTCAACGCGCTCGCGTTGCAGGTGGATAAGGACGTCGCCGGCGCCAAGGACGGCGCGCGGGTAAAGACGATGGTCGGTGAAATCCGGCGGCTGGCAACGGCGTCGAAGTAAGCCGATACCGCGCGTCGTGAACGATCAAGGGCGCCCTTCTTGCGAGGGGCGCCCTTGTTGTTGCTGCACGTATTCGTACGCGTGAGTGCGCGTTACCGGCGCCAGAGCACCAGCGCACCGCAGCTGCCCGCGTCCTTCAGCTCAGCTGGGGTGGTGGCGTACAGCTCCACGCCAGTCAGATCGTCAGTGAAGATCTTGTCGAGGTCGGACGGCGTGGCGTTCGCGAATGGATACACGCGCAGGCCGTCGCGAATCACCGCCGCGTAGCAGGTGGCATTGCCGCGCGCCGCAAGGAAGGACTCGCCGTTCGGCCCCGTGCCGATGAGCGCGCCGGCGTTCACCCTGAGCAGATTGGCGAGCGGACGTCCGTCAGCGGCCTTGAGCTGTGCGAGGGTGAAGAACTTGCCTTGCGCCTTGGCACGGCGCGCGTTGAAGCCCGCGAGGGTGAGTGTCGTCATCTCGCCCTTGGGCTTGGGTGCCGCCACGACCGCGAGAATCTCGAGGTCGATCGGCATCGCGATGCCCGGGCCACTCGTGAATTTGTCGAAGAACGCCTGGTAGCCGCGCGCCACCGCCTCGACGATATGCCCGCCATCCTCGAGATCGGGGATACGCACGATGCCGAGGGAATCGGTGACGCCGGCGTCGATGGTGTGATCGATGGTGATTTGCGCGTTGCGAATGGCCACCGTGTCGCCGGCCTTCCGGAAGCGAAGGACGACGGTGCGCGCGTCTTGCGTGTGGGCCGGGCGTGCGAGGAACAGGCCGGCGGCCACTGACGCGAGAGACAGAGCGTGTGTGATTTTCATGGTACCTAACGATAGTGCGAAATGCCGACTGTGGCAGCGGGCGGATGACACCGGCCGTGCGTGGTGGTAGCGTACCTGATGCGCGATTTGCACGTGCCCACCACCGCGCTGGCCGCGGCGCCGGTATTGACGGCTCCGTTGACGGCTACGTTAACGGCTGCCGAGTGGCAGGCGCGCGCCGTGGCGCACCTCGAGCGGGCGCAGCGATGGACACGTCCATTTCGTGAACGGCGTTCGCGGGGGGAGGTGCATCCGGTGTACGACTTTCTGTTTCAGTATTACCACTATTCGGGTGGGCGGTTGGAGACCTGGCACCCCGGTCCCGAGGAGTCCATCGAAGACAGCCCCGAGGCCCGCGAGCGCTTCACCGCGCCGGTGTACGAGACCGCGGGCGGCGTGATCCGGCGGAACGCGAGCGCGCTCGCTCCCGCGGAGCGTGACACGCTCCATCGCGTGCTGCACCTGCTGCGCGCCACCCGCGATCGACCGCCGAATTTCGGATGCTACGGGATCCACGAGTGGGCCATGGTCTACGGCGGCCACGACGTGCGCCATGCGGAGATCGCGCCGCTCCGACTACTGCAGGCCGAGGTGGATGCCTTCGTGGAGAGTCGGCCGGTGGCGTGCAGCCACTTTGATGCGTTCCGGTTTTTCGCACCGGCGGCCAAGCCGATGAACCGCGTGCCGCTGACGTGGGCCACCCGTGATGACAGCGTGCAGCCCGGCTGCATCCACGCCAACATGGACCTCTACCGCTGGGCGTACACCGCCATGCCCTGGATTGGCAGCGATCTCCTGTGGTCGTGCTTCGAACTCGCGGTGGCGCTGCGCGTGCTGGACATGCAAGCCGGGCCGTATGATCTCGAGGCCCGAGGCTTTGCCGCCGTGCGCGTGGAAACGCCAGCCGGGCGCGATGAATACCAACGGCGTCAGCGGGAGCTGAGTGTGTCCGCGAACGTGTTGCGGACGCGCCTGATCGACGCCGTTGGCGGGATCATCTAACGGAGCGACGTCGCGGTCTTTTCCGCCCTGCCGCGCCCGACTCGGCGACGCGTGGTGCCGTCGCTCTCGCAGTCGCTCCCGCAGTCGCTACTGCGGCAGCTCGCGTGGCCAGTGCAGTGGCACGCCGTCGCGCTCGAGCGCCCGCTGAAAGTCGTGCAAGAGCGGTGCCTGCTGGCGCACCGCGCGCGGTGTGCACTGCTTCGTCACACAGAACGCCACCAGACTGCCCACGCTTTCGCCGATGTTCCATTCGATCGGATGCAGGCGGTAGCAGCCGTTCGTGAGATGCGTGACGCCAAGATTCTTGCACGCCGGCAACAGGTTTTCCATGCGCATCGGCAACAGCGCGCCCAGCGGAATCTGAAAGGGCAGGGTGGCGCCGTAACGTCCGTAGTCGCCGCGGGTGGTGCGGTGCAGATCCATGCTGTAATGGCCGATGCCCACGCTGTCGGGGAAGTCGGCCGCGTGCGTGGCGTTGGGACGGGCGTCGGCGGTGACGTGCTGCTCGCACACGGTGAACTCGGCGGCCAGGCGACGGCTCTCGCGGATGTACGGATACTTCGCGAAGCCGTCGTCGGTGCCCATGATGTCCGGGCGCAGTCGCAGCCCGGGCCAGCCGGCGCCGCCATCGGGGCGCGGGGCCTCCGTCTGCAGCCAGTAGAGCAGCGAGAGGCTCTGCATTTTCGCGCGGGCCACATGCTGCTGCGCCGTGGCTGTGTCCACGTCGATGAGTGACCCGAACGAGTAGTCGTTCAGCCCCCAGTTGATGATGCTGACATCGTGCATATAGCGCGCATCGCCGGTGGGTTGCGGCGTGAAGAGGTCGCGGTCGATCACGCGACGGTACGACCAATAGCCGGTGCGCCGCTCGGGGTCGAAGCCGATGCGCTGGTTCGCCGGCTCGTCGAAGCTGAGCAGCCGATACGGCACCCCGTCGGCGGCGGGAATCGCCAGGTCACGCCAGTGTGCATAGTCACTCGGCCGGTCGATCACGTGGTGTTCGCCGCTGCGATGCTCGAGGGCGAAACACATCGTGAACGCCTGCACGTTATCCGGCTCGGCGTCGCGCTTGGCGTGGGGCTCGCCGGTCTGGGCGGCCGACTCGGCGCCGGTGACGTACTCCGTGCGCGTCAGTGGCAGCAGGTCGCCAAGCTCGGTCGCGTCGGCGAAGTAGGGGGCACGCAGCACGATGTCGCGTGCGCTGCCACGATGCCGCACACGTACCGCCTGCACGCGGTCACGGTGTACGTCGGCGGCGACGGCGGTGTGCTCGCGCAGGACGCGCAGCTGTCCGCTGTGTACGTACGGTGCGAGCATCGCTTCGATTACGGCCAGTGCGACGCGCGGTTCGCAGCCGATGCGCGACACCCAGCAGTTGCCGGGATTGAGGCGGGGATTGCCCTTGGCCTGCGCAACGATCGGCGTCTGCGTACGATAGTAGTCACGCATGCCCGCACGCAGCGCCAGGTAGCTGCGTGTGCCACCGATGGTCTCGATCCACGCATTCTCGTCGGGCGGTACCGCTTGTTGCGTGAGTTGTCCACCAATCCAATCGGTCTCCTCGGTCATGATCACCCGGAGCCCGCGGCGCGCCGCGGCCAGCGCGGCGGCACAACCTCCGAGGCCGCCGCCAATGATTACGAGATCGGCGGCGAGTTCATCGGCATGCTCACGCGATCGGTATGGTCGACCCGCGACACAAGCCGGCGCGGACCACACGAGAGGCGCGACGACGGCCAGCCGTTTGAGAAAGTCGCGTCGGCCGACATCGCCAATAGATTTCCGCTGACTGGTCATGTGCTCACGAACGTCGGTGTGGAGAGGTCATGAATTGGATGGAAAAGACCGCCAGCGGCGCCGCCTTCCTGGCGCTACTGTGGCCGCTGCGGCCGATAGCGGCGCAGGGGATTCCCGTCGCGCCACCGCCCGCACCAGCATCGCGGCAGGCCGCACAGAACCCGTCGCCCATGCTGGAGTCTACACGGGTGCACGAACGACTCACACCGCGTGTGCTGGGCGGTACCGTGCGGGCCTTCCCCGGCCCCGGGGGCAAGCCGGTGGAGCTGTGGGTGCCCGATCGCGCGCGAAGCCGCGACGCGTGCGATGTCGTGATCCACTTTCACGGGGCCGCGTGGTTGCCCGAGCAGGCGGTGGCCGCGCTCGGATCCCGCACCGTGGTTGCGGTGCTCAACCTTGGCGCCGGGTCGGGCATCTACGATCGCAGCTTCGCCGATCCGGCGGCTTTCGACACGCTGTTGGCCTCCGTGACCCGCGAGCTATCGGTGGTTAGCGGCCGGGCGTCGCGTCCGGACCGCGTGACCCTCGTGGGGTTCTCGGCCGGGCACGGGGCGGTGCGGGCGATCCTGCGCGACCCTCGCCACCTGGCCCGGGTCGATGCAGTGCTGCTGCTGGACGGCATGCATACGTCGTACGTGCCGGAGGGGCAGGTGCTGGCGGCGGGCGGCCTACTCGATACGATGAACCTGCGGTCGCTCACCGCGTTCGCGCGGGCGGCGGCGCGGGGCGAGAAGCGCATGCTGATCGCGCACTCGGAGATCTTTCCCGGTACGTATGCCAGTACCACCGAGACGGCCGACTGGACCGTTGCGGCGCTGGGGCTGCGCCGGACGCCGGTACTCAAGTGGGGACCGCGCGGCATGCAGCAGCTGAGCGAGGTGCACGCGGGGCACTTCCGCGTGTTGGGATTCGCCGGCACAACGGCGCCGGATCACATCGATCAGCTGCACGCGATGCCGGAGCTCCTGAAGCGCCTGTTGGCGCGGTAGCGCGAGCGCAACGGCACAGGCCAGTTCGCGGATCAATCGGGAGCGGAGCCGTCAGCGACCGGGCGCATCCACGGTGGCGGCGTGGAGTTCGCCGCAGCGACGCGTCACCCCGCGTCTGGCGGGCTCGGGGAACGACAGGAGTTGCGCCGAGATCGAGTCGGTACGGGTTCTTGCCTCGGCGTAGGCGCGCTCGCACGCTGCCTCGTTCCTCACGCCATGAACTGGCCCGAGCACGAGCTTTCCGACGAGTACCACGAGCAAGAACAGTGCGGTCACGCTGGCCGTGTGGCCCGCGGCACGCGCCAGGCGGCCAGCGCCGGATGACATCGACTGTTTAGGCGGATGATGCATGCGGTCTTCCCCGGCGCGGTGATGGTCGCAGCGACCCGTCCGCCGCACAGTGCTGCGACGCGGATGATCGAAAATGTAACCGTTCGGGCGCGTCGAGCTGTCGGCGGGCCCCGCATGTGCCAGACCATGCCCCCGGGATCAACGGGGGCAGCGAAAACCAGAATCGTCCCCCATCTTTTCCAGCGTTCGCCCTTCGTGCCTCACGCGTTCCTGCCCCGAGTCCTGCCATGCGCTCTCCCCGTGTGTTCGCCACCCTGCTGCTCTCGACTACGCTGAGCACCGCGCCGTTGCTTCGTGCGCAACCGGTCGTTGCCGACCCCGCGTTGGCGGCCGACATCGATCGCCGCACCGCTGCGATCGCCGACAAGGTGACGGCCTGGCGCCACGACATTCACCAGCATCCCGAGCTGGGCTACGCCGAGAAGCGCACGGCCGCGCTGGTGGCGGCGCATCTCAAGGCGTTGGGGATGGAGGTGCAGGAGAACGTGGGTGGCATTCCCGGCGTGGTCGGCATTCTCAGGGGCGCCAAGCCCGGCCCCACGGTGGCGCTGCGCGCCGACATGGATGCGCTGCCGGTGACCGAACTGGTTGACGTGCCGTTCAAGTCCACGGTACGCACGGTGTACAACGGGCAGGAAACGGGGGTGATGCATGCCTGTGGCCATGACATGCACACGGCGATGCTGATGGGTACGGCGGAAGTGCTGGCGGGCCTCAAGGATCGGCTCCCGGGCACGGTGAAGTTCCTGTTTCAGCCCGCGGAAGAAGTGCCGCCGCGTGGCGGGGCGCAGCCGATGATCGACGCCGGCGTGATGAAGGGTGTGGACGGCGTGTTCGGCTTGCATGTGGGGCCCGGTCCGCTCGGCGCGATGCGCTATCGCGCGGGGGCGATCTCGGCCAGCGCCGACGGCTGGCGTATCGTGGTGCACGGACGTCAGGGGCACGGCGCGATGCCGGCCAACACCGTCGATCCGATCGTGGTGAGCGCCGAGATCGTGACGGCGCTGCAGACGATCGTATCGCGGCAGCTCGATCTGTCGAAGGCACCGGCGGTGGTTACGGTCGGTGCGATTCACGGTGGGCTGCGCGAGAACATCATCCCCGATTCGGTGTGGATGATCGGCACGATTCGCGCGTTTGATGCCGAGGCGCGGAAGACCATTCACGAGCGTATGAAGCGCATCGCGACGAACATCGCGGAAGCGCACGGGGCCACCGCCGACGTGATCGTGGACATCGGCTACCCGAGTTCGGTGAACAGCGACGCGATGGTCGCCAAGTTCTATCCCACGCTCAAGCGCGTGGCGGGCGCGGCCGGTGCCACCGAAGGTGATGTCACGATGGCCGGCGAGGATTTCTCCCGCTTCTCCGAACTTGCGCCGGGATTCTTCTTCAACCTCAGCGTTACGCCGCCGGCTCTCGATCCGAAGACGGTGGCCAGCAATCACTCGCCGCTCTTTCAGGGCGACGACCGCGCGTTGCCCATCGGTGTGCGTGCGATGACGAACATGGCGATGGACTTCCTGCGCTCGGGCGGAGCACCGAAGCCGATTCCGTGATGGCGTGCGGTGCGCGGATAACAAAAGGCCCCCGGTGAATACGGGGGCCTTTTGACCTGCATGGTGCCTCACGCGCGGCGACGTTACCGGTTCGCCGTGTTGTCCAGCTGCGGTCGCGTGGCCAGCGTGGTGGACACGACGGTGATGTCACCGCGCGCGCTGATGGTGTAAATCTTACCGGCCGAGAAGGACACGGCGGTCCGCGTGATCACGTTGGTCGCCGAGCCGGCGTACCGCGTGTTGAGGTCATACACGGCCCCCGGCAGCGCGACAAAGGCGCCACCGGCCTTGTACGCCACCGCGCCGCCAACGGGGGCTTCGACGGCGGTGGTGGAGTTCTTCGCGTACAACGTCATGGGACTGGCGTTGGGAATCGCGTTGACGAACCGCACGTAAGCCACCGTGTAGTCCAGCGTATCCACGAATGGATCTTCAACCACGAACGCCTCGGCCGTCTTGGTCGCGGTGTTGTAAATGCCGCTGATGTAGAACGAGTAGGCTTTGCCGTCCACCAGCGTCGCCGTGGCGCGCGACACCACGAGGTCCTTGTCCACCGCCGCGGCGATCTTCCCCGTGAAGGTGTAGGCGCCAGGCTGGATGGCCGAGTAGAAGCCGCCCGAGCCCACGCCGCCGGACGACACGCCGGTCACGGCTTCCACGCCGGTGGCCGACGTGATCGCCGTGATCTTGCTGTCGTTGGCGTAGAAATTCACCGCCGGCGCGTTCGTGCCGAAGTTGAAGAACTTGATGCGCGACCCGGGGAGCGAGCCGGTGATGTCCTGGACGGCGTTCTTCTCACACGCGGTGAGCGCGACGGCGCACAGCAGCATCGCGATCGATCTGAATGTGTTCATCGCTGATTACGGTTGAGTGATCCAGAGGGGCTTCGTGTGGTAGTCGAGCGCGAGACCACCGATGGCCTCGAGACCCGGACGGTTCCACACGTACTCCGAATTGAAGCGCGGGCGGATGCGATGCACGATCTTGCCGCCGTTGTCGGGATACAGGGATGTCGGCGGGGCGAAGCCGGGGAACACCTGCACACCGCTCACGGGATCGATATCCGTGTAGTTGTAGCGTCGCATGTCCATCCAGATTTCGTTGTGTCCCCAGCCCCACTGCGCGATGTACTTCTGCGACATGATGCGGGTGAGGGACAGTCCGGCCGGCGACGCCGGGATGATGGACGGGCTGGCCAGGAACGCTGACTTCTCGGCGGCCGAAATCTGCGTGGGCGCCTGCCCGTTGTCGAGATTACGCGCGTTCACGAAGTCGATGTGCGACGACACGCCAGCGGTGTAGGCCCCCAGGGCCGTCGCCAGGTCGCCCATCTTGTACGCCGCCTCCGCCTTGATGAACTGCAGCTGCGAGTACGTCATGAGGGGCAGCTTTGCCTTGTCATCGAAGATGTAGCGGCCGGGGAGCGCGAGCCCGCCGGTGCCGGCATAGCCATACACATTGTTCGGCTGCTGGGCCGCGGTGAGCGCCCCAAAGCCGACCACGTTCACGTCGAGGCCTCGGTACAGGCCGTCGGGTGACGGCGACAGCATACGGCTCATACGCGGGTCCACCGCGCCGCTGAACTGCGTGCCGTTCATCAGGCCGACCACAAACTGCGTCTGGCGATACGCATTGAAATTGGCCCGCGTCCGTCCCCAGAAATTGATGTCGTCGTTCTGGGTGCCCGGGTACTTGAGCAGTGCGTCGTCGGCGCCGCTGGTGAACGACAGGTTGACGGCGGCGATGACGTCGGCCGGCTTGTACGACGCCTTGCGGGAGAAATGGTTCAGGCAGAGCGCCTTCATGCCATACGCCAGCTTGAGCCACTTGGTGCGGTCACCGTTGTAGATCTTATCGGTACGGGCCAGATAGGCCTGATCGACGGCGCCATCGGTGCGCTGCAGGTTCGTGATTGCTTCGTTAAGCAGCTTCAGAATTTCCTGGTACGCGTATTCCTGCGAATCGTAGTTGAAGCTGAACTTCGACTGGTCGATCGCTTCCTTGACGATGATCTCGCCGTGGAGGTCGGTGGTGACCTGCCATCCCCACGCCTTGAGCAGCTTGGCCACGCCGAGCAGGTCCCAGCGTTGTTCGGCCTCGGCCAGATTGGTCATGTCGACGAGGTTCTGCCCCAGCACCCAGTACACGTCGCGCCACTGCTGCGCGCCGTTGTCGCTGGAGGGGTCGTAGCCCATGCGGTCCCAGGTGCTCAGGGCCGTGCCGGGCACGGTGAGCTGTTGTGTGTAGCGCGCGACGAAGCGGCCGTCGTACTGCGGCGACGTGACCGCCCAGTGCAGCATCGGCGCGAGATACAGGTTCGCCGAGACCGTCTGCGGGCCGTTGGGGTTATTGTTGACGTCGAGGAACTCATTGCAGCTGGCTGATGTCAGCGCCATGGTGCTGACCAGCAGAATCTTGCGGAAGGATTTCATGGTTTAGTACCCCATCTTGATGCCGAAGGCCACGCCGCGCGGCATCGGGAAGTTGCCGTAGTCGATACCGACACCGGACGAGCCACCGACGGCGGCGCTGTTACCGTTGACGATCGGATCGAGCCCGGAGTAGTTCGTGAACAGGAAGAGGTCCGTACCCGTGACATAGGCGCTGGCTTCACGCGCCTTGAAGTACTTGCCGGGCAGGGCCATGCGCACGGTCACGTCGCGCAGACGCACCCAGTTGATGTCCTTCTCGATGAAGAGCTCTTCGCTGATGCCCGTGTAGTACTGCGGCTGCACGGCCGGGATGACCACGATGGTGTTCTTCGTCGGGTTAGCCGTGTTCTCCTTGCCGTCGCGCAACACGCCGTCGATCACGCGCGGCTGATCGCGGTCGAGCGTGCGATTGCTGAGGCCACGCGAGGTCAGGAAGTGCTCGGTGGCGTTGAAGACGTCGCCGCCCTTCCGGATATCAACGAGGAAGCTGACCGAGAACTTCTTGTAACGCAGCGTGTTCGTGAGGCCAATAGTGAAGTCGGGCTGGCGATCATACCCGCCGTCGATAAACGCGGTGGAGCGGAGCGGAAGGCCGGTGGTCGGGTCGATGAGCAGCTTTTTCGACCCGGGGATCGTGTCACGGAGATAGAAGAGACCCGTGAGCGACCGGGTGGAGAGTCCCGGGGCGACGCCATTGCGGACGTTGCCATACAGCCACGTGTCCGACACGTACGACTCGGGCAGTGCGTTGGGCAGCTTGAGCACCTCGCCGCGTGCGCGCTCCACGTTGGCGATCACGTCCCACGTGAGGTCGCGCGTCATGACCGGCGTGCCGCGCAGCGTCACTTCCACGCCGGTATTCCGGGTGGACGCGCCGTTCAGGTTGAACAGGATGAAGCCGGTCGCGTAGCTGCCGCGGATGTCGTTGACGATCTGGTCCGTCGTTTCCTTGCGGTACGTCGTGACATCGAGGCCAATACGGTCCTGGAAGAAGCCCAGTTCCGTGCCGATTTCGTACGAGCTGGCGAACTCGGGGCGCAGGTCGAGATTCGGGCCGGTGAAGCCGTAGCCGTAGCCGCCGTTGGCCGTTGTCTTGAACTCGAGCGACGGGCGGAAGGCGTACGGGCGCGCATCCTTGCCCACCTGGGCGTAGCTGGCGCGAAGCTTGCCGCTCATCACGTTACCGATCGCCGGAATGGCGTCGGAGAAGATGAAGCTGGTCTGGACGGACGGATAGAAGAACGAGTTCCGCTCCTGCGGAATCGTGGAGGTCCAGTCGTTCCGGCCCGTCACGGTGACGAACAAGTAGTCGTCGTAATTGGCCGTCACGCTGCCGAACAGGCTCATGAGACGACGCTGCTGCTTGTTGGTGCGTGTCGTGCGGACGTTCGTGTTGTTCACCGACACGAAGTTCGGATCGAGGAAGTCGCGACCGAGCAGGCCACTGACTTCCGAGCGGAACTCCGAGATCTGATTGCCGACGAGTCCGTTCACCGAGAACTTGTCGGTGAGCTTGATGCGATTGATGTTGAACAGCGTCTGCGCATTCAGGTTGCGCGTGACATCGTTGGCGACGTCGAGAATACCGTTGTTGTCGTTGGCCACGCCGGCGCTTTCGGGGTGCCGCAGAATCAGGTTTTCGTTGGTGTAGCTGTCGGATCCGATGTTGGTCTTGAGGAACCCCCAGCTGAACGGCGTGATCGTGAGGCCGAGGTTGGCGATCAGTCGACCGTTGCGCGAGTTCACGCGATTCTTGTTGACGCTGAAGTACGGATTGTCCGTTTCCGAGCTCGTGGCCAACGCGGTGACACGACGACGGTTGCCGGCGGGCGTGAGGTAGTCGCTGGCCTTGTCGGTCTGCGGCCAGAGCAACAGGCCGATCAGTGGGCCGTTGGGGCCCTTCAGCGCCTGGTCGTTGTCCGCCTGGGCGTACTGCATGGACAGGTCGGTCTTGAGCCACTTCGTGACCGTGGCGCCGCCCGAGCCCGTGAGGTTGATGCGGGTGTAGTCAGAGTTCGGAATCACGCTGCCCTGCGCGTTGTAGCCTAAGCCGACGCGATAGTTCACCTTCGCATCCGGCGAGGCGCCGCTGAAGGTCAGGTTGTGCTGCTGCGACAGAGCCGACTGAAAGAAGCCGTCGATGTTGTCGTAGAACTGCGTCCCGGCCGCGTACGGATTGCCGAAGTACGAGAACGAGCCAAGCACGCTGCCGGCCACCGAGGTGGGACCGTAGGTGCGCTGCGTTTCCGGGCGGGCGCGCGTCTGATCCATGCGCACGCGATTGCTATATTCGAACCCGCCCACGCCCGGCTTGCCGCGCTTGGTCGTGATCACGATGGCGCCGTTGGCGGCGTCGATGCCGTACAGGGCAGCCGCTTCCGGCCCCTTCAGCACGACCATGCTCTCGATGTCTTCCGGATTGATGTCGGCGGCGCGGTTGGTGAAGTCGATGCCGCGGTTGCTGAACGCCGTGAGCGACCCGGGCGCGTCGGAGGCCAGCGAGCCGGTGTTGAGCGTCTTGTTGTCCATCGGCAGGCCGTCGATGATCATGAGCGGCTGGTTGCTGCCGCTGATCGAGCTGACGCCGCGGATGGTGATTGACGACGAGGCGCCGGGGACGCCCGACGTGCTCGTGACTTCCACGCCGGCCACGCGACCCTGCAGGCCGTTGATGAAGTTTTCGCGACCGGTCTGCGCCACGTCGGCGCCGGAGACGGTTTGCTGCGAGGTGCCAAGGTTTCGCTGGGTGGTGGTCTGGCCGAGGGCGGTGACCACCATGGCATCGAGGTTGGCGGCGGACTTGGTGAGTTGCACGCTGATGGCGTCCGCGGTGCCGACGGTACGCTCCTGCGGCAAGTACCCGATCAGGCGGTACTGGAGCACCTGGCCGACGTCGACGCGGATGCTGTAATCGCCGCTGTTGTTCGTCTGCACGACGGTTGGCGTGCCCTTCACGACGACCGAGACGCCGGAGAGTGGAACGCCGACGTCACGGGTCACTTTGCCCGTCACGGTTTTCGTCTGGGCAAACGCCTGTGAGGCACACAGGAGCGTCCCCATGAACGCCGTGAGTATTCGTTGCTTCATCATCATCATGAAGGGTGCCGGGTGGTGGTGATCAGCGCGTCGGGCGTGGCACGCTCGCGGAACGGGACAAGCGCTGAGGTCACTTTGGTACGGGTACAGTTGGCCTAGGTTATCCACGGATGACTTGGCTGTCAAACTGGGACCGCCCTTAATAGTTGCGGTGACGTGCCGCGGCGGCGAGGGACGTGTCGGTCCGCGGCCGCTCCGGTCTTCCCGAGGCGCGGGACGGGCGCGTAGCATTGGCGAGCTTTCGTCCCCCCCCACTCGTCCCGACACCGATGCTCACTCGACGCGCGCCCGTTGCCGTTCAGGCCTGCTGTCTCACCGCCGTCACGCTGCTGGCCGCGTGGCCAGTCCGGGCGCAGCCCGCCGCGACGGACGCGGCGCAGCGCGCGCCATGGGATGTCACCGCCGCGCGCGGGACGACCCGCGATATCGACTTCACCACGAGCGAGGGGACGTGGATGTCGGCCGATCTCTCCCCCGACGGCAGCTGGATCGTGTTCGACCTGCTGGGCCATGTGTACCGCATGCCAAGCAGCGGTGGGGCGGCCACGGTGCTCACCCAGAACAGCGGGGTGGCGCTGAACTTCCAGCCGCGGATTTCGCCCGACGGCAAGACGATCGCGTTCATCACCGACCGGAAGGGGCAGTACAACCTATGGGTGATGAACGCCGACGGGACGAACCCGCGGGCCGTGTTCAGCGACCTCAATGCCACGGCGTTCGAGCCCGCCTGGACCCCCGATGGTCGTTTCCTCGTGGTCCGCAAAGGCGGACGGGGCGGGGGAGAAGGGGCGGCGCCCGCTGGCGGACTCTGGATGTACCACAGGGATGGCGGCACCGGCGTCCCGTTGGTGGCCGCCGGTGCGGGAGGCGTGAATGCCGCCCCCGCCTGGCCCTCGGTATCCGCCGATGGGAAATATCTGTACTACCAGGTGTCGATGCCGGTCGTGCCGCGTGAACCGCTGGGCGGCTCCGTGCAGCTGCGGCGGTTCACCTTCGCCGACGGCGAAACGCTCGACATCACCAACGGGGAGAGCGGTGATGCCGCGGCGTCGCGTTTCTCGAGTGGCGGCGCCGCCGCGCCGGAGATCTCGCCTGACGGCCGCTTGCTTGCCTTTGCGCGACAGATCCCCGACGGCACGCTCGAGTTCAAGGGACACCTGTTCGGCCCGCGGACGGCGCTCTGGCTGCGCGATCTCAAGACGGGTACCGAACGGTTGCTGATGGATCCGATCGACCCGATGGTCGCGAGCGGCTCCAAAGCACTCGGCGTGCTGCCGCGCTACAAATGGGCGGCCGACGGCAAATCGATCGTGCTCGCCCAGGGCGGCCAGCTGCGTCGCCTCGACGTCGCCAGCCGGTCGGTGTCCACCATCCCGTTTACCGCCACGGTGCACCGCACGCTGTCGCAGATGGCGCGCAAGGAATTCCGCATCACCGACGATGCCGTGCAGGCGAAGTTCTTTCGCTGGCCGTCGTCGAGTCCCGATGGTCGGGTGATCGCCTTTCAGGCGTTGGGCCGCATTCACGTGCAGGACGGTGCCACCGGCGCCCCGCGTCGCGTCACGCCGGCGAGCTTCGGGCCACTGGAATTCGCGCCGTCGTGGAGCCCCGATGGGCGATCGATCGCCTTCGTGACGTGGGACGATTCCTCGCGCGGTCATGTGTGGACGGTGCCGGCCGCCGGTGGCGTGCCGAAGCGGCTGTCGCGCGATCCCGGCGACTACACCGATCCCACGTGGACGGCGGATGGACGCAGCGTGATCGTGGCCCGTGGTGAAGGCGCCACGGCCCGCGGACGCACCATGACGCACAACGTGTGGTACGACATCACCCGCTTCGACGCGATGGCACCGGCGGTGGGCGATACGGGTCGCGCGATCGCGTTGATCAACCGGCCGTCGGGCGTGTCGGTGGGTGGTGAGGCTCGTCGTCAGCTGCCGCGCCCTTCCGTGGGACCCGATGGTCGCGTGTTCTGGCCCGAACAGCGCGCCGGCAGCACGGGTCGCGCCAGTGGCACCACGCTCCGCTCCGTGAAGCTCGACGGCAGCGATCCGCAGGATCATCTCACCTTCCCGAATGCCGACGAAATCCTGCCGTCACCGACGGGCAGCTACGTGGCGTTTCAGGAAGGCGACAACGTGTATCTGACCCCGATGGTGTGGGGCGGCATCGGCAGTGCGGTGCCGCGTGTGGAGAAGCGCCGCGGTCAACTCCCGGTCACGCAGCTCACGCGCGATGGTGGTCTGTTTCCGCGGTGGCGTGACAGCGTCACACTGGAATACTCGAACGGCGCGGCGTACTACGTGCACCACGTGGCGAGCGGCAAGACCGACACGCTCACGCTGAAACTGTCGGCGCCGCGCGCCGTGCCCACCGGTACGATCGCGATCACGAATGCGCGCATCATTACGCTGAACAAGCGCGCGGTGATCGAGTCGGGCACGATCGTGGTGAAGGGGAGCCGCATTGCCTGTGTGGGCACGTGCAGCACGGCGGGTGTCGATCGCGTGATCGACGCCGCGGGCAAGACGATCATTCCGGGGCTCGTCGACATGCACTCGCATCACTATCGCGAGTGGCGCGGCATGCGTCCGCGGCACGACTTCGAACAGGCGATCTACCTCGCGTACGGCGTGACGACCACGATGGACGTCTCGATGTACAGCCAGAACATGTTCCCCACGGCCGAACTCGTGGAGGTCGGCGAAATTATCGGACCGCGTGGCTTCAGCACGGGCGACAACATCACGGCCGGCGACGCCGCGCGCGCGAACGAGATCAACAGCCCGCGTGATGCCCTGGCCATGGTCACGAAGATGGCCGGTTGGGGTGCCACGTCGATCAAGCAGTACGCGCAACCGCGCCGCGATCAACGGCAATGGACCGCCGAAGCCGCGCGCACCGTCGGCACCAATCTCACCTCCGAAGGCGGGTTCTTCTTCGAAGACCTCGGCTTCATCATGGACGGTCAAACCGGCTGGGAACATTCGTTCAGCGAAGTACCCATGTACGGCGACGGCGCCAAGTTCCTTGGCAAAGCGGGTGCGACCTATTCCCCCACACTCGTGGTTGCGGGCCCCAGTGCCTGGAGCATCGAGTACTGGTTTCAGGAGTCGGATGTCTGGAAAGATCCGAAGCAGCGCAAGTGGTTCCCGTGGCGCGCGTTAGTACCTGATTCTCGCGTGCGCACGCTGCGCCCCAGTACGGACTATTCCTATCCGTTGGTGGCGCAATCCATGGCGGACATCATCGCCGAAGGCGGCTGGGGCGCGCTGGGCAGTCATGGTGAGCATCACGGCCTCGCCCCGCACTGGGAGCTGTGGATGGGGGCCTCGGCCCTCGGCAATCACGGCGCGCTCGAAGTGGCCTCGATGCACGGCGCCCGGTTTCTTGGCGCCGACAAGGACATCGGCAGCATTGAAGTCGGGAAACTGGCCGATCTGGTGATTCTCAACGGCAATCCCCTCGACAACATCCGGGCGACCGCCGACGCGAAGTTCGTGATGAAGGGCGGCACGCTGTACGACGCGATGTCGCTCGATCAACTCTGGCCCCGGACCGTACCGTTTGGACCGACATACTGGGTGAACGACGACATGTTACAAAACAATACCAAGCGGACCGACGTCTTCGATCGGAACAAACGACCATAAGGTTTGGGATTGTACGGAGATGACGTTGGGATCACATCGGACCAACATCAGCGCGCAGGAAGGCTGGCGCGTAATCCTTTCGTTGGGGCTATCGCCGAGTTCGCTCTTCCTGCGATAGTTCCGGTGTATCAACGCGCCGCTGCTGCGCCTTCCCGCCCTCGTTTTCAGGTGTCGTCCTGCATGGCTGAGTTGCTCCAGTCCCGCACGTTGGAGGTCCCCCGCTCCGAGTGGACCGCGATCGTTGCCACGTATGCCGGCGCGGATGTCCGTCGCGCGGTCTGGCAGGTCATCAACACGCTC
>CAIUOO010000136.1 GCA_903900795.1 uncultured Gemmatimonadota bacterium
ATGCTCGATGCGCTGCCCGACGACGGGCAGCGCTATGAGATCATCGACGGGGTGCTGTTCGTGACTCCCGGCCCGGGAGAAATGCATCAGGATGTCGTCGGCGAATTGTATGGATTGCTGCGCGACTACTTGATGGGCCGTGACGTCGGGAAGGTCATGGTGTCGCCGTCGGATGTGCGACGTGGCGATCGCCGTCGGAATCGTGTGCAGCCCGACGTGTTCGTCATTCGGAAGGTCGATGGCAGGCGCCCACCGTATCCGTACGAACTGCACGACCTGCTGCTCGCCGTTGAAGTGGTGTCGCCCGGCAATCCGCTGCTGGACTACCAGGTCAAGCGCGACCTGTACCTGCGGGAGGGCGTGGGGGAGTACTGGGTGATCAATCCCGGCGCGCGCAACGTGTCCCGGTGGCGTGGGCGGGACGATCCCGGCGAGGTGCTGAGCAAGACGGTTTCGTGGCAGCCGGAAGGGATGTCGGTGCCGTTCGTCGTTGACTTGGCGGGGTTTTTTGAGGCGGCGGGGAGGTGAGGTGAAGCTGTTCGCTGCCAACTGCGAACTGCAAACTCCCTAGTAAGCAGGGGGGAGGGTATCAGGAAAGAGGAGGCAGGAGGTGCGCGGTCCACCTCTCTCCTGCCCCCTGATACCCTCCTTCCTGCTCACTAGGGAGTTTGCAGTTGACCGCCCTACTGCATCACCCGCACCACCCAATCCGCCAACGCCCCCAGCACTTCGCGCCGTACCCGTGTGTCCTTCAGCGACGTGTAGCCCGCCGGCGCGCCGGAGGGATCGACCAGGAACAGATGGTTCGTGGCGGGGAAGTGGCGCACGGTGACGCGCGTGTTGCCGCTGCCTTTCAGGATGGTGACGATCGAGTCGGCCTGCTCGGGGGTGACCTGCTGGTCGGTGTCGCCTTGCAGCACCAGCGTGGGCTGCTTCACACGGCGCAGTGCGGCGGAGGGCTCGGTCTTCATGAAGAAGCCCATCCACGTGTTGGCGGCGGCGAGGGAATCGAGGCCTTTCGGGACGGTGCGCCGGATGGAATCGCGCTGCGTGTCGGTGAGCTGTGTGGCCCCCTTGATCGCGTTCTCGTTCTGGAATTCGAGCACGCGACGGCCGTTGTACGCGGGGCCGGCCAGCAGGGCGATGGCGCGCACGGTGGGATCTTTGGCGGCCACCATCGGCGCGATGAAGCCGCCTTCGCTGTGGCCGGCGAGGGCGATGCGCGTGCCGTCGATATCGGCGCGCGTGCGCAGATACGCCACCGCCGATGCGACATCGTCGGCGAAGTCGGCGCTGGTGGCGTTCTCGCGCGATGAGGCGCCGCCGCTGGCGCCCACGCCGCGGTCGTCGAACCGCAATACGGCAATGCCGCGTCGGCTGAGGGTGTCGGCGATGTCGCGGAACGGCGCGTAGTTCGGCACGATGCTGATGCGCGAGTCGCGGTCCTGCGGGCCACTGCCGCTGATGGTGACGACGGCGGGGATTTTTGCCGCGGCGTTGCCTTGGCTCTTGGGCCGCGTGAGCGTGCCGGCCAGCGTGTAGCCACGCGGGGTAGGGATGACCACGTTTTCGGCGGTGTACGGCGCGTTGGCCGGGGCGCTGTAGTCGATCGTCGCGGGCGCCGTCGGGACGCTCGGGGTGCCGGTGGTGCGCACCACGCGCAGATTCTGCGCAGGAATGACCATTTCGCGCGGGCCACCGTTGATGTCCCACAAAATGCGCGCGGCCATGCCCGCAATCGAGAACACCGTGGTGTCCCCCTGTTCGGCCACGGTCGCCGTTATCGTGCGGCCGCCGTTGGTGAGAAAGACCGGCAGTGACGCTTTGTTTGCGCCGCGCGCGTGATCGGCCATGAGGGCGGTGTGCAGTACGCTGTTGCCCACGAGGGCCACGGCGCCGGCGGCGCTCAGCAGCGCCTGCTCGTTGGTGGTTCCGTTGGCCGAGATGGTGAGCCTGGCACTGTCACCGACCATGTTCACCACGATGTTCTGCGTGGGCAGACCGGTGGTCGGGGTGCCCGGCGCGAACACGGCCAGGGTGAGGCGGCCGGGATTGGTGTTCGTGTGCTGCTGTTCCCAGCGCATGACCGGTGCGCCGCGCATGGTGAGCAGTCCCACGATCGACGACGGCCCCGGCGTGACCACCTCGGTGCCGAGCGTATCGGTGCTACGCAGATACACGAAGTGATACGCGGGTGCCGATTGGGCTCGGGCAGTCGTGGCGAGCACGGCGCCCAGGAAAATCAGGACCAGCGCCAGCAGCAGCGCGATGATGCCGCCGCGGCGCGAGCGCTTGAAGATGAGGTGCAGCATGGTGGCGTTCGGTGCGAGTTATGAGGACTCGTGGTCGACATCGTCGACCGGGGTGTTGCGGTCAGCCGGTGCCTGCGGCGCCACGCGTCCGGCATCCCGGAGCGCGCGTCGCAGCAGGAACTCGATCTGTCCATTCACGCTGCGCAGGTCATCGTTGGCCCACCGCTGGACCGCGTCGAGCACCTCGCGGTCCACGCGAATGAGAAATGACTTGCGTTCAGCCATGAGATGCCGCTCCCGTGATCAGGAGTACAGCGTGCCGGTGTTGACCACCGGTTGCGCCGCCCGATCGGAGCAGAGCACGACGAGCAGGTTGCTGACCATCGACGCTTTGCGTTCGTCGTCGAGTGTCACGATTTTGCGCGCGGAGAGCGCGTCGAGCGCCATTTCGACCATGCCTACGGCGCCTTCCACGATCGTCTGCCGGGCGGCGACGATGGCACTGGCCTGCTGCCGCTGCAGCATGGCCGCGGCGATTTCCTGCGCGTAGGCCAAGTGGCTGATGCGCGCTTCGAGCACTTCGACCCCGGCCTTGCCGAGCCGATCGTGCAGCGCTTCGAGCAGTCCTTTGGAAATCTCGGCGGGATGCGTGCTGAGGGCGATCGCGTCGTCGCCGTGGTGGTCGTACGGATACGCCGACGCCAGGGCGCGCACCGCCGACTCGCTTTGCACGGCGACGTACTGCACGTAGTCGTTCACTTCGAAACTGGCTTCGGCGGTGTCGATGACCTTCCAGACCACGATGGCGCCGATCTCGACGGGGTTCGAGCGCGCATCGTTCACCTTGAGTTTGTTGGTCTCGAAGTTCCGGATGCGGAGCGAGATGGCCTTCTTGGTCATGAACGGGTTCGTGAACCAAAGGCCGGGCGTTTTGGCGGTGCCTTTGTACTTCCCGAAGAGCGTGAGGACTTTGCCTTCGTTGGGGTCGACGGTGAAAAACCCGGGCGTGGCCACGATACCGGCCGTGAGGAGGAGGATACCGCCAATGGCGTGCAAGCCGTCCTCGTAGCGGGCGCCGAGGTAGAACATGAAGGCACCGCCGAGCAGGACGGTGAACACGAGCACGGCCATGAGGAGGCCGGGGGAGGGGCGGGCCTCGACTTCGCGGAACATGATGGGAGCCTCGCTGGAAAGTTGGTATTGAAATGATATCACTTCAGTATCGTCGTACGCAAGGCAGAGGGATCAGGTTTCAGGGCGGGGCGGTGGGCTGTTGGGCTCCCCCCCTCTACTGCGCGCCGAAAAACCAGCCTTGCCAGCAGCACCACGCGGAGCAATAGTCGCATGTTGGTGCCCCGTCCCCTGTATCTGGAGAGCATGTCGTGAACCGATTGATCCCACGGTTGGCAGTCGCTGCCGCCGTTCTGCTGCCCTGTGTCTCCGCCGGTGCGCAACCGGCCCGTCCTGTTGCCCGCGCGGCAGCACGTCCTGCGGCGATCGCGCCACTCGCCGCCCCGTTCGATACCGGCGCGCTCTCGGCCGTCAAATGGCGTGAAATCGGCCCCTACCGCGGCGGTCGCTCGGCGGCGGTGGGTGGCAGCGTGGCCCGCCCAAATGAGTACTGGATGGGCACCACCGGTTCCGGCGTGTTCAAGACGGTCGATGGCGGTAGTACCTGGATGCCGATGACCGACAAGTCCTTCGGCGGCACCATCGGCAGCATCGGCGTGGCACCCAGCAACCCGGACGTTGTATACGTGGGCGGCGGCGAATTCACCATTCGCGGCAACGTGTCACACGGCGACGGCGTGTGGAAGACGACCGATGGCGGCAAGACATGGGCGAACATCGG
>CAIUOO010000137.1 GCA_903900795.1 uncultured Gemmatimonadota bacterium
CGTGCTCGCGTCGTACAGTTCCATGAACGAAATCGGCCCCGACGCCACGCCGGTCGTGCTCCGCACCATGCTGCCCTTGGCTCGCAGGCGCGAGAAGGAAAAGCCCGTACCACCGCCCGACTGATGAATCAGCGCCATGCTGCGCAGCGTGTCATAGATGCCGCTCTCGCCATTGCTGAGCGCGTCATCCACCGGCAGCACGAAGCAGGCGGAGAGCTGACCCAGCGGACGGCCGGCGTTCATCAGCGTCGGCGAGTTCGGCTCGAACCGACGCTGCGTCATCAGAAAGTAGAACTCCTCGGCCACGGCCTGCACGGCCCCGTCACTCGCCCCGTACCGACGGTCGGCTTCCGCCACCACCGTCGCCACACGCCAGAACATGTCCTCCGGCTTCTCCACCGATGCACCGGACTTGTCCTTGACCAGGTATCGCTTGTCGAGCACGGTCCGGGCATTGGCGGACAGCGTGACCAGTCCTTCCGGTGGCGTGGCGGAAAAGGGCATTGGGACGACTCCTGCAGTTAACGTGGGGCGATGCAAAATGACCGAAACTCGACGTTCTCACGCGCATCCATGAGAACTGGGCGGGGGGCCGAATGGGCGGGTATGGTGTCTCCGTTCGTGAGGCCGCACAAGTAGTGACGTAAGTCGTTCGCCGCGAACGCGTTGTACGAGGCAGATCACGGATGTGCGACGCCACCCGAGTTGTCCACCAACGCCAGCTTTTGTGAGCACGCCAACTGTCACAGTGGAGTTTACACAGCCACTCTGACTTCGCTCAACTGTCACGACAGTGCCGACAGCATCGCGCAAACTGTTGCACATCAGGCGATTGACGTGGCGCGGCGCTCATCGCCCACCGCAGCATCAGCACAGCACGCCGACATGCAGCCGCGGCCGTCCATCACATTCGTTCAATACACGCCAACGCGTTCTTGCTTGCAGTCACACCGTCGCACCGCCATTGCTCGCTCTCACGAAGTGTGCCGCGCCAGTGACCCGCGTCGGTGCACCTCCTTCAGCGCCACATACCGCGCCGCATTGTCCAGCGTCCCCGCCTGCTGCTCCGCGCTGAGCTGCCGCACCACCTTCCCCGGCACCCCCACCACCAGCGACCCCGGAGGTACCACCGTCCCCTCTGTGACCACCGCCCCGGCGGCGATGATGCTCCCCCGCCCCACCCGCACGTTGTTCAGCAGGATCGCTCCCATCCCCACCAGCACGCCGTCCTCCAGGATCGTGCCGTGCACCACCGCCCGGTGCCCGATCACGCAATCCTCCCCCACGATCGTCGGCTTCCCCGGATCGGCATGAATCACCGCCCCATCCTGCACGTTGCTGCGCGCCCCGATCACGATGCGCTCCACATCGCCGCGAATCACCGCCGTCGGCCACACGCTCACATCATCGGCGAGCGACACATCACCGATCACGACGGCGGTCGAATGAATCCAGAATCCTGACATAAAAACAGTATGGGGTAGGGAGTACGGGGTACGGAGTATTCACAGCTAGCTGTTCTTCGCGCCCTTCGCGGCCCTCCGCGCCCTTCGCGTGAACCAAAGAGCCATCCGCCGGCATCCCACTATTCCAAAGCACACCGGCCAGCACACCATCAGCACACCGACAACTCAGAAGTACCCGCCCAACGTCACGTAGAACGCCCCACCGCGCGACACATCCCGCGGGGCCGCATAGGGAACCGCCGCGCCGATCCGCAGGCGATACGGCGTGTCGTACTGCACCGCCAGATCCACCACCAACTCCGCACCGGCCGACGCCAACCACCCGTCGCGTTCGCCGGGACGTTCACACACCACATTCTCCGACCGCGCCAATGCACCCGGACACCACGCCCGCGCCGCATCGCTGAACAGCGTCACCGACATCCGGTCCACGAACAGCGTGAACGGACTCGGCAACCGCCGGAACAACACCAGCGGCGCGCGATACTCCACGCCGCCGGCCAGCGCGCGAATGCCACGCTGCGTGCCCGGTGCCACGCCGCGCAACGAGAACGTGCGCGACGGATCGCCGACTACGACCCCCGGCAACAGCTCGGCCGACTGACCACTCGTGCCGCCCACACTGAACTCGGTCGTTGACGATTGCTGCGCCACGCCGATCGTAGCGCGCGTCGCGATCACATGCCGCGAGAAGCCCGGCAGGTTGAGCGGCAGGTAGTGTCGCGCCCCCACGATCGAGCGCCACGCACCCGACGCGGTGGGATCGTTCTCACGCCAGCGGTACGCCATGCTGCCACTCAGCGTGAAGCCTTCCTCCACCGAGATGCCGCGAAGGCCAAGGCGCGCCGTGCTCATGCTGCCGTTCGCGAAGAACGAGCCGTAGCGCGTGCCGGTGCGCAGCAGGGAGTTCGGTGCGCCGAGGGCCGAATCCACAGTGCTCGTGAAATCACGCAGCTCGTACTGCGCACCGAGCGACGCACTCACCGAGCGACGCACGCGCGGTATGCGCCATGTGCTCGAACCCGTCACGAAGCGACGACGACGCGCAATGAATCCCAGCGTCGTCCCCGAGTCGTTCACCGCGCGGAAGGTACCATCCCACTCCTGCTGCGCCGACACGTCCAGCAACTGAATGCCGAGACCCGCATATCGATACGACGCGAACGCGTCCGTCTCGCGCAGCTGCGGCTGCACCAGCGCATTCGCCGTCCACGAATGGCGCCCCAGAATGTCGACGCCACTGGTGGACGCGCCGTACGTGGCGCCACCATCGCGCCCTTCACCGACCAGCGGCATCCAGTAGCGCGGCACAAGCTGACGCAGCGGCGCATACCCTGTGGCTACGGCCGACTGCGCACGATCACCCAGTTCGGCCGCATTCGGCACCGACCGATCGGTCTCGTTCTGGCGCGGATACCACGTCGAGCGCGCGATCGCGCCGGTGGTGTCGAGCGGCGCCCAGGACACGTGATACCCGTCGACACGATAGAACAGCGCCGCCACGCGCCGACCGTCTGGCGACAGCGTGGGATCGAACACGCCGCTGCTCACCGACGACACCACGCGCACATCATCGCGCTCCTCGCGCCATCGCATCGTGTCGACCGGTGCACCCGGCGCCGCGATCGGCGCCGTCTCGAGCTGCGAGCGCCCGCTCCGATCGCTCACCCACACCAGGCGCTTGCCATCGGGCGTGAAGCTCGGACTCGCGAACACCCCGCGCGCGCCCGCCACCGCGATCTGGAGCTCGCCACTCGCATCCATCACCACCACGCGCTGCTCGCCGGCGGGGAGCAGCTGTACCGCGGCGATGCGCTGTCCGTCGGGCGACCAGCGAGGCTCGGCCCATCGCTCCGACAGCACGTCGGGCGTGATCGGCACGATGCTTTCGCCCGTCGCACTCACCCTCACCAGGCGTGTCTGGTCGGCGCCGAGTTGCACCGCCACGATACTGCCATCGGCCCGCACATCGGGCTGCGACAATCGGGCCCCTTTCGTGAGCCGCATTGCCCCACCGCGATCCGCGCCACGCGAGCGATACAGATCCGAGCGCACGGTGTATAGATCCATCCGCTCCGACTGCGCAAACACCATCGCCCCGTTCGCGTCGCCGGGCACGGGCACGTTGACATCGAGCGTGTTGCGCCACGCGAGCCGGCGTGGTTCGCCCACGCCGGTGCGGCCGGCAGGCGCAATGTACAGCCCCGTCACCTCCCGACCATTACTCGCGCTCCATGCAATCGAGTCGGTGCCGACCCATCGCGGCGCCGCCGCATACCACCCACTGGCGCTCACCGCCTGCCACACGCTGTCGCCTGGCAGCGGGGACGTGACACGCTGCAGCGAGTCGATCATGCGCGCAAACAGACTGTCGAACGACGCACCGAACGCCACGCGACTATTCCGGCTCAGCAGAAACGGCACCACGTTCGCGGCCGTGATATCCACGAAGCGCCTCATGCTACCGTCGCGCTGCCGCGCCGACGCATTCATCAGCAGCGTTCCCCAGCCATAGGCGGTTTGTCCGCCGGGGAACTGCGACGTGGACAAGCTCCACCGCTGCGGCCCCGGCACGAACGCATCGCGCACCGCCGTGCGCGCAATCATCGGAAAGTCGGTGCTCACGCTGCGCCCGCTTCCCGTGAGCTTCGACTCGTAGTGCACCGCCAAGCCTTCCTTCACCCAGCTCGGCGTAAATGCATTCGGGAAAAACAGCGGATTGCGACCAAACACCGCACGGCCCACGGCCCACGCTCCACGCGCGCGGTCGATCTGAAAGATGTGCGCCATCTCGTGGGTGATCACCAGGCGCAGCCACTCGTCATGAAAGCGCAATTCGCGCAGCGTAATCGGCGGCACGGCGTAAATGACCACGCGATTGGTGGGAAACACCTGCGCGTACCCGTTGCTCGCGTCCACGTTGTCGGCGATGAGCAGATCCACCGGGCCCGCCGGCGGCGCCAATTCACGCGACAACTGCGCGTAGGCCGTCTCCGCCAGCAACGCCGCGCGACGCGCCAAGGCTTCCTGGTCGGGGCGAAAGTGCACGCGAAAGTGCGGCATCGCGATCGTACGCATGGCGCCGCGTGGATCAACCTGCGCTCCGGCCGCCGGCGCGCTCGCCACCAGCACACACAGCAGCATCACCACGCGGATCACCACGCGCTGGATCCGTTGCATCACGGCTGCAGGACAGGCGTAAAGATCCGGAAGTAGCGCTCGAGCCCGACCACGAGTCCCTCGGCATACTTCCGCTGGAAACCCGCATCACGCATCGCCGCTTCCTGCTCGGGCAGCATGAGGAATAATCCCTCAGCGAGCACCGACGGATACCACGTGGGCCGGGCGACGGCGAGGTTCTGGTAGTGCACGCCGAGGTCACGCAATCCGAAACGTTTCATGAGCTCTTCCTGCACCGGACGGGCGAGCGGCTCGCTGTGCTGATGATAGAAGAGCGTGCTCGTGCCGTTGGCGGTGAACGGATTCACCCCGTCAGGGAGCGCATTCAGGTGCACCGAGATGAACGCATGCGCATTGGCCCGACGTGCCGTCACACCGCGCTCGGTCAGTCCGACCGGCGCCAGCGAGTTCCGCGTCATCACCACG
>CAIUOO010000138.1 GCA_903900795.1 uncultured Gemmatimonadota bacterium
TCGCCGTACGGCACGCCGACCATCGCCATCGCGTCCACGCGCGACTGGATCTGCTCGAAGTCGATGGTCTTGGTCAGGAAGTGCGCGTAGGCCGGCATGATCGACTTGGCGGTGACGGCGCGCGGATTCTCGAAGTGGCGCACGTGCCAGAGGTCGGGATACTTGCCGCCCTCGCGGGCCAGATCGGGTCCGATGCGGCGCGAGCCCCAGAGGAACGGATGCTCGTACACCGACTCGCCCGGCTTCGAGTACTCGCCGAAGCGCTCGGTCTCGTAACGGAACGGGCGCACCATCTGCGAGTGGCAATTAAAGCAGCCCTCGGCGATGTACATGTCGCGACCGGCCAGCTCGAGCGGCGTATACGGCTTGACCGACGCGATCGTGGGCACGTTCGACTTGATCAGGAACGTGGGCAGGATCTCGAAGAGCGAGGCGACGATAACGGCAAGAATCGTGAGCGCGGTGAAGAGCATCGGCGCGCGCTCCCAGGCGCGGTGCCACTGCACCTGCGTGAAGCGCGCCCAGAGGCCGCTGGCCGGCACGACCGGGTGTTCGTCCACGTACGTCGGCGAGAGCGGCGCCGCTTCGATGATTGGCACCTCGTAGCGCGCCGGGCGGCGCATCCACGTCATCATGATGTTCCACGCGAAGATGAACATGCCGACGATGAAGAACGAACCGCCGACCACGCGCATCCAGTACATCGGCATCAGCTTGAGCACCGTCTCCACGAAGTCGGGATACGCGAGGCGTCCCGTCGCATCGAAGGCGCGCCACATGAGGCCCTGCGTCACGCCGGCGCTGTAGATCGCGACGACGTACAGCACGATGCCTACGGAGCCGATCCAGAAGTGCAGCTCCATCGCCTTCTTGCTGTAGATCTCGGTTTGGAAGAGCCGCGGCAGCAGCCAGTACACCATGCCGAACGTCATGAAGCCGTTCCAGCCGAGGGCGCCCGTGTGCACGTGGGCGATGATCCAGTCGGTGTAATGGGCCAGCGCGTTGACGCTTTTAATCGAAAGCATCGGGCCTTCGAACGTGGACATGCCGTAGGCGGTGATGCCGACCACGAAGAACTTGAGGATCGGATCCGATGCGACCTTGTGCCACGCGCCGCGCAACGTGAGCAGCCCGTTGATCATGCCGCCCCACGAGGGAGCCCAGAGCATGACGGAGAAGAGCATGCCGACGGTGCTCGCCCACTCGGGGAGCGCCGTGTAGTGCAGGTGGTGCGGACCGGCCCAGATGTACATGAACACCAGCGACCAGAAGTGCAGGATGGACAGCTTATAGCTGAACACCGGCCCTTCGGCGGCCTTGGGCATGAAGTAGTACATCAGGCCGAGGAACGGCGTGGTCAGGAAGAAGGCCACGGCGTTGTGCCCGTACCACCACTGCATGAAGGCATCCTGCACGCCGGCGTAGATGCTGTAGCTCTTGAACAGCCCGGCCGGCATGGACAGGTTGTTGAAGATGTGCAGAATGGCGACCGTCACGATCGAGGCGATATAAAACCAGAGCGCGACATAGATGTGCCGCTCACGACGCCGGATCAGCGTGCCGAAGAAGTTCACGGCGAATACCACCCACACGACCGCGATGGCGATGTCGATCGGCCATTCGAGCTCGGCGTATTCCTTGGCTTGCGTGAAGCCCAGCGGCAGCGTCAGCGCGGCGCTCACGATGATGGCCTGCCAGCCCCAGAAGTGGAATCGGCTGAGCCCATCGGAGAACATGCGCGCTTTCAACAGTCGCTGCGTGGAGTAGTAGCAGCCCGTGAAGAACGCGTTGCCGGCGAACGCGAAAATGACCGCATTGGTGTGCAACGGACGCAGGCGCCCGAAGGACAGCCACTCCAGGTTGGTATTGAAGATCGGGTTGGCGAGCTGCAACGCGATGATCAATCCGACGAGCATGCCCACGATGCCCCAGATGAGCGTGGCGAACAGGAACTTGCGGACGATGTCGTCATCGTACGAAAACCGGTCAAGCGTCGCCGCCGACGCGCGCGCCGGGGCCGCGCTGTGTGCGGGGGTCATCGAATGCCTCTGGCGATACGTGGAAAGGGGGTCATGGGAGGAGAGTCTAGGCTGCTCCGCCGCCCGTGCCCGTCAGGTAGCCCACGCTGTCGCGTCGGGGAAACCCCGATGCGTGCCGCACACCTCAAAAAGCTGGCGAGACATTCGCTATACTTCTTGGTATGAGCCAACACGCGGACTCCACTCGCCCGCCCACCCGGCGCGGCTTTTTCCTCGCTGCCGCCCAGCTGGGGCTGGCATCATTCGCGACCGTGATCGGGACGCGGGCGCTGGGTGCCCAATCGGCCGCCACGCGGGTCGCCAAGTGGGCAGCCGAGCGGGCCGCGACCGACGTCGCGTTACCCCCGATGACGGTCTACAAGGACCCGAACTGCGGCTGTTGCACCGAATGGGTGAGCCATGTGCGGAAGGCCGGGTTCGTGGTCACCGTCCGCGACACGGCCGACATGTCGAGTGTGAAGGCGTCGTTCGGGGTGCCGTCGGCCCTCGAATCGTGCCACACGGCGCGGGTCGGCAGCTATGCCATTGAAGGGCACGTGCCAGCCGACCTGATCCAGCGGTTGCTGCGCGAGCAGCCCGTGGCGCGCGGTCTGGCCGTGCCGGGCATGCCGCAGGGGTCGCCTGGCATGGAGCAGGGCGCGCCCAAGGACGCGTACGAGGTGCTCCTGTTCGACAAGGCTGGCAAGACGCGGGTGTTCGCGTCGCGCTGATGGAGACCGACACGGACACCGCGGCGGTGGAACACTCGGCGTGGCCCCTGCGGGTGCAGCACGCACACGACCATGATGTGGCCGACATCGTGGCCCTGAACAACATGTTCGCGCCTGACGGCCTCACGCTGCATCGTAGCGAAGCCTTTGTCGTGAGCCATCTGCAGGACTATCAGGTGGTGCGCGGCGCCGACGGCACGCTGATGGGGCAGGTCGCACTTGACGAGTATTCGCCGTCGCTCGTGGAGCTGGTGTCGCTCGCGGTGGCCCCCGATGCGCAGGGGCACGGCCTCGGCCAGCGGCTGATCACGGCGGCGGAAAAGCTGGCGCGGGAGCGTGGCTATCCCGAACTGTTCGCCATTTCACTGGCCGAGCCGCTCTTTCTCCGTATGGGATTTCACGAATCCACGATTCTGCGCTATCCCGAGAAGATTGCGCGTTACCGGGCGATTTCGCGGTCCGAACTGTCCATTGGCCGGAAGTTTTGCTTTGCAAAAGTGCTGACCTCCGTCCCGAAGGCGAGCTGACGAGAGCGCAGTCGGCGGGCCGTCACGATCACCTCCCGCGCGGCGGCGCTCTGCACTTTTCGTGTCGGTCCGGCCGCCAGTGGCGCGAGCACTCGGATCTCGAAGGTCGCGTCGCGTAGCGCCATCACGCGCGGCAGGTGCGACAGGAGTGTTTCGTCGTCAACCCAGCACAGCGACTCGCCCTGATCGTCGGCCGCGTGCACCGAGAGCGCGATAGGGACGACGGGCACCCCGGTGCGCACCGCCGCCTCCACCAGTGACGAGCGGAACGGCAGGGTCTGCCGACCGAGGGACGTGGTGCCTTCCGGGAAGAGCACCACGCGGGTCCCGTGCTGCAACGCCGCGCTGAGCGCGGTGACGGCGCGGCAAAGGTCGCGTTTCCGACGTCGGTCGATCCAGATGACGCCGAGCGCTTCGCCGAGCATCCCCACGACCGGCCAGTCTCGGACGTCGTCTTTCGCGACAAATGTGCAGTCGTATTGCGCCACCATCGCGACAATATCGATCCATGATAGATGATTGGCGACCAAAAGCGCCGGGCCGGTCGGCAGCACCCCGACCCGGCGGACCTCGATGCCGAGCAGGCGGAGCACGCCGCGGGAGAGCCACCGCGCGATAAAGCGCGCGCCGAGGCGAACCATGTCCTGTCGCATACCCGTCCCCGGCGCGAGCGTCACCCGAACAGCGACGCGTAGCTCCGCGGATCCATGTCGTGAATGTCCAGCACCACGAGAAAGTCGGTCGTCCCGAAGGCGTGATCCAAGGCCGGTGCCCCGCACACTTTGGCACCGAGCGACAGATACCCTTCGAACAGGGGGGGCAGCGCCGCCGAGAGGGATGTCGCGTCGATCAGAGGGCGGACGCGGCCGTCGTCGGAGAGCGCCCGGGCGGCGGGACGCGGACGCACGAGAATCCGGTCGTGCAGGGCCTGCCGCGCGTGCAGCGCCCGCCATGCCTCGACGGCTGGTTCCTCGGCCACACCCTCCAGCGAGCAGCAGCCAAACAGGTATCGCTTGTCGTTCCACTGCAAGTAGCGCGCAATACCCTTCCATAGCAGCCGGAGCACGCGTCCTGAGCGGTGGGCGGGATCGACGCACGCCCGCCCGATCTCGACGGCACCGGCCAAGATGCTTCCCGGCACGGCGCCCAACTCGAACAACGTGGCGCTGTAGAACCCATGACGCGTGGCCGCCATCACGGCCGTTTGCAGGCGATACGTGCCGACCACCGCTCCGGAGCTCCGATCGCAGATCATGAGGTGGTGGAACCACGGATCCCGTTCATCGGCTTCACGCGAGCCGTCGCTCGACGACGCCAGTCCTTCCCCCAACTCCTCGCAGAACACGCGGTAGCGCAGCGCCTGCACCGCGTGCAGATCCTGGCGGGACCACGCGAAGCGCAGCTCGTACTTGCCGCCCTCGACGATGCCGGGCGGAATGCTGTCCACGTGGTGTGGGAACACGTCGGCCTCGAGGGAGGCGATGGCGGCCTCGTGCTCGCTGACGGGGATCAGGAAGGGCGAGGTCGACGCGTCGAACGCGCGAGCGAGCATGAGGCCTCCATGGGTCGGTAGCGTCCGACGCGGAGTGCCCGGACGTGTCAACTTGACGGGTGGTCGTATCGAGCCGGCCTACGAATGACCACGGAATGGTCACCGACCGGCAACGGTACGGCTGTCATGCACTGGCCCCGATGCGCCACTGGGGTGAGCTTTCCCCATCATGTCCCCACAGTTTGTCGACCCCTCGCTGCCCAAGCGGATTGATCGCTGGCGCAGCCCCGCGCTCGGCCTGGAAATGCCGATCGTGTCCTACGGATGGCGTGGTCAGCCCATCCTGCTGTTCCCGACGGCTGCCGCCGATTTTCTGGAGAACGAGCGCTTCTGGTTGATCAAGGCGATCGAGCCGTTGCTCAGGCAGGGACGCATTCGGGTCTTTTCAATCGACAGCATCAACAAGCTCGCGTGGATGGACCGCAGTCTGCCGGTCGCGGAGGCGGGCCGACGCCAGGCGCTGTACTCGCGGTACATCGAAGACGAGGTCGTGCCGTACATGCGCCACGTGTGCGGTGACGGGCAGGCGCGCGCCATCACCACCGGCGCCAGCTTCGGCTGCTTTCATGCGGCGAATGCGCTGTTCCGTCGTCCCGATCTGTTCGGTGGGCTGATCGGCATGAGCGGCTTCTACGATTTGTCGCCGAGCTATTTCAACGGCTACAGCGACGACAACTGCTACTTCAACAACCCGATGTGGTACGTCGCGAACATGGAAGGCGGCGCCCTCGACACGCTGCGGCA
>CAIUOO010000139.1 GCA_903900795.1 uncultured Gemmatimonadota bacterium
CCTTCGCCCGGTATCAGGTGTACGAAGGCGGCAAGAAGCACGAACGCGACGCGCGCAGCTACTCGGTGAACGATGTCGAAGTGGGTGTCGAGTGGCAGCCGAATCCGGCGTTCGAACTCGTGACCGAGTGGTATCACGGGGCTCGCCGCTTCGAGGACAAGCTGAAGCCGAGCAATGAGCAACGCGGGAGCACGCTGCGCATTCAGGCGCAGTTCAACTTCTGATCACCGCGCGTCGGACGGCGCGTCGGCGACCAGTCGGGTGATCGCGAGCATTCCATCGTCGCCGATATCGAGGCTGTGGGTGTTGACATACAGCGCGATGTGCTGCGCACACACTGTGTCGGACATCTCCTGCGCGTGGGCGCGCACGTAGGCGCGGCTCGCGTCGGGATGGTCGAAGGCGTACTGCACCGACGCGCGAATGGCGCGTTCCACTTCGGCGGTGGTTTCGACGTGAAGGTCGGCTCGGGCGCAGATGCCGGCGAGTGGCACCGGCAGCTGCGTCGCGCGCTCCCACCAGTCGCCAAGATCGATGGCCTTGAAGAGCCCGTGCTCGCCGTAGGTGAACCGGCTCTCGTGAATGATGAGCCCCGCGTGCACCTCACCACTGCCGACGGCGTGCAGAATGCGATCATAGCGCATCTCGACAACCTCCTCGAGCTGCGGCGCGGCGAGGCGCAGCAGGCGATACGCTGTGGTTGCCCGGCCCGGGATGGCTACCCGCCCCCGCACGGCATCGGCCAGTGACATCGGTGTGCGTGTGACCACGAGGGGCCCGACGCCATGACCGAGCGCCGCACCACTGCGTAGCAGCCGATAGCCGCCGCCCACGGCGGCGAAGGCGCCGACACTGAGCTTGGTGAGATCGAACTCGCCGTGGTGCGCGCGCCGGTTGAGCTCCTCGATGTCGAGGAGCACCGGTGTGATGTGCAGCGGCGTGTCCACGAGTCCGTGCGTGAGCGCGTGGAACGCGAAGGTGTCGTTGGGGCAGGGGGAATAGCCGAAGGTGAGCTCACGCATGCGCCGCCCCGGTGTCGAGCCACGCGGACAGCGCCGTCACGAGCCGCGGCGTAACTCTGGTGATCGCGGTGAACGCGGCGTCGAAGTGCCACAACGCGCGGTCTTCCTCTTCGATGTCGTTGGCAATCGCGCGCACCTCGATGGCCGGGATGCCGGTGCGCTGCGCGGCGCGCAATACCCCGAATCCTTCCATCGCTTCCACGTCGCAGTCGCTGGTGCCGCCCACACGCGCGCTGGTGCCGATGGTGCGCACCAGCGCCTCCGGGCAGGCGTGCTGCATCGCGGCCAGCACCGCTGGCGCCGCCGTGACGAGGCGCGGGGCCCACGTCTCCGGCACGTTGCTGTCGGCGTAGTGCGACGCGCCGCCGATGATGAGCTGTGCCGGCGCGAGCGCGCACCGGCGCCGCGCGCCGGCGATCCCCACGTGCAGCACGGCCGCCGGGCGATACTCGGCGATTGCCGCGGCCGTCGCAGCCGCCGCCTCCACGGGGCCGACCCCGCACAGCACGGCGTGCCATTCAGGGGAGACCGCGAGCTCGCGTGGCGTGGCGGCCACCACCAAAATGCGCGGCTTCATGACTGCCGGTGCGTGAGGGTCCACGCGTGTCCGGCCGGATCGCGCACGGTGGCCTGCCGGTCCCCGTCGGGGTGGTCGGCGGGCGGGGCGAGGCCTTCGGCACCGAGGGCGACGGCGCGCGCATACGCGGCATCCACATCGGGGACGCGCACCATCAACACCGCCGGTGGGCGGCCGCCGGTGGCGGGGTGGGCCGTCGCGTCCCACGCCACGACCACCACCGTGCCGTTGCCCACGGTGAGCGCCACGCGATGTGTGTGCGGCGGCTGCTGCGGCTGCGCACCCAGCACCTCGCGCAGCCAGTGCACCGCAGCGTCCACGTCCGGGTAGCTGCGCACCGGAGTGAAGGTGGCGTCGGGGATCACCACCGGTGGCAGCGGCAGCGGTCGTGCCACGAGCTGCTGTTCCAGATGCGCGAGGACCGGCGGCCATGCGAGCTCGTGGTCGTCGCGCGCGCCGGTGGTGGTGAAGCCGGTCTGCGTGAGCGTGACCCGGGTGGTGTGCGCATCCACGGCGTCAAGCTGCACGGTGAGCGTCGTTTCGGCGCCACCGGTGCCGGCAGCGCCCGTCATCCAGGTCATGGACACCAGCGCGTCGGGCTCGAGGCGCAGGATGCGTCCGTAGTGCGGATGCCGGATCGGCGCGCGGCCGTCAGTGAAGCGCTGGGTGACCTCGAAGAAGAACGGGGCGCCCACGACGCCCGGGCACTGCGCACTGTCCGCGTCGGCAAACCACGCGCCCCACCCGGTCGTCCAGGCGCGGAACAGCATCGCGGCCGGGAGGGACATGGTGTGGGTGACGGACAGTGCAGGCATGGGACCACGGGGAAGGAGAGAACGCCGGTGACGGAAAGTGACGGATGGGGCGTTCGGAGGCAATTTGCAGGGAGCGTCCCCTTCTCCCCACCGCGGTGTCCGTTGCCGCCCGTCCGTGCCGCCATGCTGCCCATGTGTCGTCGTTTCGTGTCCGTCGCGCTGTCGCTCGTGCTGTCGCTGGCCCTGTTGCCGTGGTCAGGCGCGTCGGCGCAGGGTGCCGCCACGCCGCTGTGGTCGGGGCGCTTCGATGTCGCCCCGGACAAAGCACTGCTGGCCTGGGGCTCCTCGTTCTCGTTCGACAAGCGGATGTTCGAAGACGATGTGACGGGCAGTCTGGCGTGGGCCGAGGCGCTGACACGGGCCGGCGTGCTGAACGCGGCGGAGTCCACGGCCATCCGCGACGGGCTCACGGCGATCCTGACGCGTGGGCGCACCGATCCGACGTTCCTGTCGGGGGCCGACGAAGACGTGCACTCGTTCGTGGAGCGCGTGCTGATCGAGCGGATCGGCGACCCGGGGCGTCGGCTGCACACCGGGCGGTCGCGCAACGATCAGGTGGGGGTGGATCTGCGGCTGTACGTGCGGCGGCGCATTCCCGACGTGCAGCGGTCGCTGCTGGCGGTGATCGACGCGCTGGTGGCGCAGGCCGACGCGGCGGGCGATGCGGTGATGCCGTCGTACACGCACGTGCGGCGCGCGCAGCCGGTGCTGGTGTCGCACTACTGGCTGGCGCACGCGCAGGCGCTGCGTCGCGATGTGCAGCGTTTCGACGCCGTGCGCGCGGAGGCCGACGCTATGCCGCTGGGGTCAGGGGCGATCGCGGGCACGAACTACGCCGTCGATCCGGCGTTTCTCGCGCAGCGACTTGGCTTTTCACGCGTGGTAGCAAACAGCATCGACGCCACGTCGGATCGCGACTACGCCAGCAGCTTTCTGCACGCATCGTCGCTGGCGATGGTGCACCTGAGCCGTCTGGCGGAAGACGTGGTGTTGTTCACGGGTGAGGAGTTCGGCTTCTTCGGGCTGTCAGACGCCGTGGCCACCGGTAGCAGTCTGATGCCGCAGAAGAAGAACCCCGATCCGATGGAGCTGGTGCGCGGCAAGACGGGGCGCACAATCGGTCATCTCACGGCGCTGCTGACCACGATGAAGGGGCTGCCGACCGGGTACAACAAGGATCTGCAGGAGGACAAGGAGTCGCTGTTCGACGCGGAGGACACCGTGATGGGTTCGGCGGGGGCGGCCGCCACGGTGGTGCGCACGCTGACGCTCGATCGGGCGCGCACGGCGCGGGCGGCGTCAGGGTTCCTGCTGGCCACCGACGTGGCGGACTACCTGGTGGCGAAAGGGGTGGCGTTCCGCACGGCGCACGAGGTGGTGGGGGGGATGGTGCGTGACCTGCTCAAGCAGCAGCGCACGTTCGAGGCGTTGACGCCGGCGGAGTGGCGGGCGTTCCATCCGCAGTTCGGTGCCGATGTGATGCGGGTGGTGACCGCGCAGTCGTCGGTGCGGGCCAAGCGTACGCCGCAGTCCACGCACCCCGACGCGGTGCAGGCGCAGCTGACCGAGCTGCGCGCGTGGCTGGACAGCGAGCACGCCGCGATGCCGCTGCCGGTGCGCGATCTCGATGTGCGCGGGAGCGGCGCGCCCGTGTTCCGGATTCCGGCGCTCGCCGTAACGACGGCGGGGACGTTGCTGGCGGCGTACGATGCGCGGCCGGCCATGGCTGACGTGCCCAGCAACATCGCGCTGGTGCTGCGTCGCAGCGCGGACGGCGGCGCCACGTGGAGCGAGCGCGTGGTGGTGCGGTCGGACACCGCGCCGTACGGCTTCGGCGATCCGAGTTTCGTGGTGGACCGCGTGACGGGGCGCGTGTTTCTCTTTCACGCCGCGTCGGTAGCGCAGGGGTTCATGGGCTCGCGCACCGGGCATCGGGACGATGACCCACAGATTCTGCACGCCGATGTGAGCTGGTCGGACGACGACGGCGCCACGTGGCGTCATCGCCGGCTGACGTCGATGATCAAGGACACCACGTGGGGTGGGCTGTTTGCCACGTCGGGCGCGGGGATCCAGCTGCAGCAGGGGGCGCACGCCGGGCGTCTGGTGCAGCCGTACGTGATCCGGATGGCGGGGGCCACGTATGGCGCCAGCCTATTGAGTGACGACCACGGGGCCACGTGGCGCATGGGGGCGCTGGTGGGGCCGGGGGTGGACGAGAACGAGGTGGTAGAGCTGGCCGATGGCACGGTGCAGTTGAACGCGCGCGCCACGCCGTACCGGTTGGTGGCCGCATCCCGCGACGGCGGCGCGCACTACGGGGCGCTGCGCGCGGATAGCACCTTAGTGGACCCGGCCAACAACGCCGCGCTGATCCGCACGCCGGGCGGTGCACTGTTGTTCAGCAACACCGCCGACCGTACGGCGCGGCAGCGGCTCACGGTGCGCAAGTCGTGCGACGGCGGTGCCACGTGGCCCGTGTCGCGGGTGCTGGAGCCCGGGGCGGCGGCGTACTCCACGATGGCCGTGCTCCCCGACGGTGATGTGGGGGTGCTGTTCGAGCGGGGCGCGTACGCGGCGATCAGTTACGTGCGTCTGCCGGCGTCATGGGTGGGGCGGTGCTGAACGGGCGCGCGTGATACGCGCGCCCAGCGTCCCGCTTACGGCTTGGGCAGCGTGGCCCGGTAGGCGTTGATCGCGTTGATCGTCGTGGTCACACGCAACTCGGCCACCTTGCGGCCGAGCTCCTGCAGCCACTGCAGCGACTCGAACTTGATGCCGTTGATCTCGGCCTGACCGGCCTTCACGCGCTGCGCAAAGCGGATCGACTGCGGATCGGCCAGCGCCATCGTGGCGTCGATGCCAAGCTCTTCGTGCAGACCGCTGGTGCCGGAGCTCGCGCCGATCTTGATCCCTTCGGGAATCTTGAGATCGTTCTGGAGGTACGGCTGCACGACGCTGGTGTGGTTGTAGTACTCCGGGATGTGCTTGAACGACACCTTCTGCGGGCTGTCGGCGTACACCTTGGTGAGTGAATCGGCCGCCGCCTGCATACCGCGGCCGTTTCCGCCGCTGTCGCCCATGTAGTAAATCTCCGTGAAGCCCATGCTGCGCAGGTAGTTGCCCATGTCATACAGCAGCGCGGTGTACGTGGCCTGCGAGAGCATCGGGCCGGCGCGACCGGGCTGAATGTTGGGGCCGGCGTTGCCGGGTTCGAGCGTGACGAGCGGCGCGACGAGCGTCTTGCCCATTTTCCGCGCCATCATCTCGCCGAGCAACTTGTTGTTGATGTTGTGCTTGTTCATCGAGAGGTTGCCGTCGTTGTTCTCGACGCCGCCGGTCATGATGAGCACCGTCGTGTAGCCATCCTTGATCAGGTCGCGGAACTCGGGCTGCGTGAGTTCCTCGAGCCACACCGTGTTGATCCCCTCGATGGTGCGCGGCTTGTTCGCGGCCGCCGCGCGCTGCGCCGCTTGTGCCGCGCCGCCAGTGCCACCGGCGCCGCCTGTGGCCTGCGCCGACGCGCTCACCGCGAGCAGCGGCAGAGTGAACAGCACCATCAACGTTGTTCGCATCACATCTCCGAGGGCTGGGGGCAGGTCGCGCCGGAACATCAACAGGCGCAATCTCGCGGATCGGCACGCCGGTCGCCAATCCTCGTTCCTCCTCATGAACATCACCCATGCGCACACCGCATCACCACCAACGACAAGGGCGCCCCTCGTGAGAAGGGCGCCCTTGGTCGTTCATGACTCGCGGTGTCGGCCTACTTCGACGCCGCCGCGAGGCGCCGGATCTCACCGGCCATCGTCTTCACGCGGGCACCATCCTTCGCGCCAGCGACGTCCTTGTCCACCTGCAGCGCGAGCGCGGTGAGCGCCGTTGCGCGCGCCAGCCCGGACTTCATTTCCGCCGCATCGAGTGCCGCGTAAATGGCCGTCGTGCGCTCAGACGCGAGGCCAGTGCCGCGCACCAGCTGATCGAGGTACGAGCGCACCACCACGAACGCCGCCGGCCACGTCATCTTCGGCTGGCTTTGCGGGTTGTAGTCCGTGAAGGTGACCAGCTTCGCCGCGGCGATTTCGTTGGCCGAGAGCTGTGCACTCGGCGTGAGCTCGAGGATGTCCATGCCGCGGTCGAGTTCGGACGAGAAGATGAGGCCGTTCCAGTAGTACGCGCCCCACGAACCACCGATCGTGTTGCTGCGCGGACGCGCGCCCGGCGCCAGGGCGGCCGCGGCGGCCGACGGGACATCCACCGGCTGCGGCGGATCGATCGACCCGCGATCGAAGTAGCCGATTTCAATCGCCTTGTCGGGGTCGGTGAAGTCCATGATGTTCACGCCGCCCTGGTACCAGCCCTGCACGTACAGGTCGCGCCCCGGCACGGGGATGACGCCCCCGTTGTGCGACACGCAGTTCTCTTCGGCTGTCTGGGCCGACGGCAGCTTGAAGTAGGCGCGCTGGGTCTGCTTCTTCTTCGCGTCGAGGGAGATGACCGTGTTGCCGCCGAGCTCGATCATGCTGGAGGCCTGACACATCGGGCCCGTGCCGCCGCCCCATTCGTCGGTCTGGATCAGCTTCTTGCCGTCGTTGCTGAACGCGGCGGTGTGTCGCCCCTGATAGTTGTTCGTGTCGGCGAGGGCACTGATGCGGAACGGCTTCTCGGGGTTCGAAATGTCCACGAGAATGGAGTGCGTCGAGCAGGACGCCGCGAGCAGATTCATCGCCGGATACGCCGTCACGTCATGGCAGTTGCGCGGGCCGGTGGGCATGGCCGGATCCGCCACCGGGCGGGCGCGACCCGCCGCACGACGCGCGTCGCCGGGCGCGCAGAAGCGCATGCACTCGCTGGCTCCGTCGAGGCCGGTGAACACGCGCGCGCCGGGAATCACCTTGGCCTGCTCGGGACGATCGAGCTGCACCTTGATGATGTCGAGCTGGAAGAGCGAGTTGGTGGGATCGGTGGGGTCGGTGCCGTTCTTGCAGCCGGCCAGCTCCGTCTCGGGGCGCGCGGCCTGCTGTCCCGACACATACAGGTAGATCGTGCGCGGATCGGTCGGGCTGGGGACGATCGTGTGCGTGTGCGAGCCTTTGCACGTCTGCACGTTCTTCACGAGCTTGGGCGCCTTCGGATTGGACACGTCGAAGATGCGCACGCCGGCCATGTGATCCTTCGGATCCTGCACGCCGCCACTGCCGCAGTCGTTGCGGTTGCCCGCGCCCTCGGCGGAGATGAACAGCAGGTTGCCGTAGATCGACGGGTCACCCTGCGAGGTGATGCACTGCACAACGGCCGTCATGGTCGGCTTGGCCGGATCGGTGATGTCCCAGATCGAGAAGCCGGCGAAGTTGGCCTGGTAGACGTAGTGCGTGCCGAACGCGAGGTCGGAGTTGACGAACGTCAACCCGCGCACCGTGTCGAACTGCGCCGGCTTCGGCGTGAACGACAGCAGCTTCATGTTGCTCGCCGCGACGCCCGCATCGTATCGACCCGGCTTCAGGTTATTCCGGGGATCGGACTTGCTCGGATACGTCTGCGCCGACGCGAGCGTCGGCACAACGGCCGTCGCGAACAGCAGGATCAAGCCACGCATGACGCGCATCAGGACACACTCCAGTTGGTGGGATGGGAAAGACGGAACGCCGAATGGTGCGAACCGCCGGGGTTACTTCGGGGGGAGCTTGGCGAGCAGGCCGCGCATGATGCCGATCTCGGCGGTTTGCGCACTGACCACATCGTTGGCGAAAATGTTGGCGTCCACTTCCTGACCGGCGCCTTTCACCTTGAACAGATCGTCAACCATCTTGAGCGCACCCTCGTGGTGCTTGATCATGCCGACGAGGAAGAGCCGGTCGAACATCACGCCTTTCGCCTGGTCGAGCGCCGCGATTTCCTCGTCCGTCAGCATACCGTCCATGCGCATGCCGTGCCACGAGGCGGTGTCTGGTGCGAACTGATCGTGTCGGCGCAGCCACTGCTGCATGATTTCGATCTCGGGCACCTGCGACTGATCGATCTTCCGCGACAGCTTGAGCACCTGCGGATTGGCGCCGTTCTTTTCCGCCAGGCGCGACATCACGATCGCCTGCGCATGGTGGGCGATCATCCCCTGCATGAATTCGACGTCCGCCTTCGTGTAAATCGCGCCCGTCGGGATCACGATCTCGGGCCCCATGCGGTGCATGCTGTGATCCATGCCCGCCTGAGCGGATGCGGACGACGAGGCGCCGACCAGCAGGGCAAGGACCGAGAACGCGAGAATCGGACGTCGGGCCATCATGGCGTGTCTGCTCCAGGAGTGTGCCGACCCTGCCTGCAGGCCGACGGGCGGGAAAACCGTTTACGGCGAACCACTACCACGATACGACCTGCGGCGCCCCCGCACTAGGCATCGCGGGCAACCGCGCGCCCCCACGTCGACGACGCCGCTGGTCCCCCCGGCAACGCGCGGGGCGAAGACCCGCGTCTGACCAGTATCCCCGCACGTATCCCCGCAACCCGCTCCCGTGTCGGCTCGTCACGAACGGGGAACGCGTGGAGGAAATCGGCCACGCGGGCTGCTACCCGTGGTGTGTCACGACCTCGATGCCACCGCTCGCGAGCAGCGCGTCGTCCCACGCATAATCCCGCGCCGTGCGCGGCTGCTGCACATACCACGCATACGTGTCGCGCATCCCCGCCTCCAGCGGCGTGAGCGTGAGGCCAAGCTGCGCCGTCACGCGCGAGGAGTCGGCCGTGATGGCGGGGAGATCGAGATACACGCCGAAGTAATTGGGCGGCTGCAGCAGACCGCCGCCCATCTGCTGAATCTGTGCGCGCGGCACGTGGGCCACCTGCAAGGCGTGCCCCGATGCCCGGGCCAGCAGCGTCACAAAATCACGCTGCGTAATCGGCGGAAAGCTCCCCAGATTGTACGCCTGCCCGATCGCGACCTCGTGCGTGGCGGCGAGGATGGCCGCGCGGGCCACGTCGTGCGCGGACACCCACTGCATCGTCGCCTGCCCGTCATCGGGAATGATGATGGGCCGGCCGTCACGGAGGCGATCGAAGAAGAAGGCTTCACGATCGAAGGCGTTGTGCCGTCCGTAAATGAACGCCGGACGCAAGGTGCTCACCGGCACCCCTGCGTGCGCACCAAGCGCGAAGAGCGCGCGCTCCGTGTTGGCCTTCTGCGCGCCGTACACCGCCGGATGATCCATGGCCACCAGCGCGGAATCCTCGGTATACACGCCACCCGTGGGATAGACCGCGACGCTCGACATGAACACGTATCGCGACAAGCCGGGCGCCGTGGCGCGCGCCGCCGCCAGCACCTGCTCGGGCGTCGTCCCGCGCTGCCAATCGTACACATTGTCGTACACGACATCGAACCGTTCACCGGTCAGGGCACCCCGCACCGCCGCTACATCGTTCCGATCGCAGCGCATGGACCGGACGTGGTCGCCAAATGGCGTGTCGTGTCCACGGTGCATCAGCGCCACCTCGTCGCCACGCGCCAGCAACTGCTCCACCAGCGCGCGCCCGATGAGTTGGGTGCCGCCGATCACAAGGACGCGCGCCATGGGTTACTCCACTGTGTGCGAGAGGGGCAAGAACGGGGATCGAGCGAGCGTACGCGACGCCGCGCGAGGGCTCATCGTGCGCGCGATTGCAGGAACGAGACGCCATCCATCTCTCGGCTCACCGCCGTCGGCACCGCGATACGCAGATGCTGCAGGATCGAGGGCGTGATGTCCACGATCGCCGAGGCTCCGCTGGTGAAGCGCGCACCGAGTCGCGACTGATTCGTCACGATCCAGGTGGTGCGCTCACGTTCCGACTGACCGCCGTGCCCCCTGCCCGTCCGCGCGTCGCGCCCATGATCGGTCGTGACCACGATCATCCAATCCTCGCCGAGGGCTTGACGCTGCTTCACCGCCGCCCAGATGCGCCCCACCCGTGCATCCGCTTCCCGCACCGACGTGTGGAACGCGTCGCCGTCGCCGCGCGCGTGCGCCACATCGTCGGTGTGCTCGAGATACACCCACGTCAGGTCGGGCCCGTTCGCCGCGATGTACGCGGCGGCCTCGGAGGCCACGCGCTCATCGATGGCCTGGATATATCGCGACGCCGGATCATGCGGGAATGCCACGGTATCCCGTTCGAACCCGTCGGCCGTATGATCGAGCCGGAAGTCGCCCGCCCCTGGGCGCCCTTCGCCCACAAGCACGGTGCGGTTATCCAGCCACGTCGAGAAAAGCGCCGTCTTCCGGGAGGGGTCAACCGACTCTACGATGCGGAAGACGTTCCAGTAGGCGTAGTTGGGAGACTGGTTGTAGTTGTTCCATACGTTGTGCTTGTTCGCCCAGGTGCCGGTGAGGAGGCTCATGTAGCCGGGCGCCGAGATGGTGGGCGTCTCGGTGCGGCCACCCAGATCGCCGCCTACGTGGGCGCGGGCGTACCCACCCGCCTTGGCGATCTCATCGAGCATCGGCGTGGGCACCTGTTCGATCACATCGGCGGGAATCCCATCGAGCAGGATGAAAACGGCCTTGCGGGGGACCTGCGCGGTCTTGCCCACGGGGAGACGGCAGCTAGAGAGCAGCGCGAGGCCGAACAAGACGGGGAGAAGGGTACGCATGCGGTGTAATTTACAGCGACCTATTCCACCTGACGCCTTCCTCGCCGCGTGACTCTTCTTTCTTGCTCCAATATCGGGATCTCCTTCGGAGCCACCGAACTCCTCAAAGACATCACCTTCACCGTCGCCGAGGGTGAGCGGTGGGGGATCATCGGGCGCAATGGCGCCGGCAAGACGTCGATCTTCGGCGTCATCACCGGCGACATCCAACCCACGGTCGGCGCGGTTGCCCGGAAGCCGGGGCTGCGTCATGCCCTGCTTGATCAGCACCGGGCCTTCGAAGGCGCCACCACGGTGTGGCAGGCCGGCGCTGCGGCCTGGCGTGACGTCATCGCCCTCGAGCAGCGGATCGCCGATCAGGCGATGGCGCTTGGGGAGATGGGCGACAAGTGCACCGACGAGATGCTCGAGAAATTCGGGCACGATCAGGAGCGCTTTGCCGACCTTGGCGGCTACGTCTACCATGCCCGCGTGGACGCCGTGCTGCAGGGACTCGGCTTCGACGCCGAGGAGTCGAAAACGCGGTTGGTATCCACGCTGTCGGGTGGGGAGCGCGGACGTGTGGGATTGGCGGCCCAGCTCATCGCGCCAGCCGACCTGCTCATGCTCGACGAACCCACCAATCACCTCGACCTCGACACCACCACCTGGCTGCAGGAGTGGCTGAAGGAGTGCGACGAGACGGTGCTCGTGGTGTCGCACGATCGTGCGTTCATGGATGCCGTTTGCACGAACATCCTGCACATCGAGGCGAAGACCAGCGAGGCGTACAAGGGGAACTACAGTCAATTTGTGCCGCAACGCGCCGAACGTCGCCTCACGCGCGAGCGTGAAGTGGAGAAGCAGCGCGCCTATGTGAAGAAAGAAGAGGAGTACATCCGGCGGAACCTCGCGGGCGTGAACTCCTTTCAGGCCAAGGGCAAGCGCAAGCGACTCGAACGTCTCCCGCGCCTTGCACCTCCCGTGGGCGATCCGGCCGCGATGTCGCTCGAGTTCAAGATCGCGGAGCGTGGCGGTGATCAGGTGGTCTCCATCAATGAGCTGCGCGTCGAGGTGCCGGGCCGCGTGCTCGTGAGCGACTTTACCGCCACGCTGCGGCGCAACGACTTCATCGCGTTGGTCGGCCCCAACGGCGCCGGCAAGTCGACGTTCATCTCCACGATGCTGGGCGATCTCACCCCCGCGAGCGGCGAGGCGCGCGTGGGCAGTTCGATCACCCCCGCGTGGTTCCGACAGGACCTGGCCGACCTGCCGCTGAAGTTGTCGCTATCCGACGCCATTCAGGCGCAGCGGCCGCTCTGGAGCCGCGGCAACATCCAGAATCATCTCGGCGCCTTCGGCTTCAGTGGCGACGAAGTGTTCCGTGAAATCCGCACTCTCAGCGGCGGCGAGCGGGCCCGCATGGCGTTGGCGCTCATGACGCTCACCGGGGCCAACCTGCTGGTACTCGACGAGCCCACCAATCACCTCGACGTCGAGAATATCGAGGTGCTCGAAGATGCGCTCGATGAGTTCGACGGCACCGTGCTGCTGGTCAGCCATGACCGCGCCTTCCTGCGGCAAGTGGCCACGCGCGTGTGGTGGTTTAACGGCACCCGCCTGATGGACTTCGATGGCCCGTTCGACGAGTGGGAGGCCGCGCGCTCGCGTCCGGCGTGACCGGCGGGACGGGGGAAGCGCCGCCCCCGAATCGCCGGCCTGCCCGGGCGCGCACAAAAAGACATTCGACGGTATTATTTCGTGATGAGTAAAATTCGAGCGATGATGGAAGCGATCGTCGGGCTGGAGTTCGGGTCGGATGATCTGGCGGCGGCACGGACGCTCGCCAACGAGCGCTTCGGCAACGCGTCGTCCGACGTGGAGCAGGTGTCCGAGTTTCTGCACGCGTTGTCTGCCGTGCGCGGTGTCGACCCGTCGACGGTGTTTGCGCTCGTTGGCCGTCGGCTCGTCGCGCCGGTGCTCGTGGAATTCCCAGCGATCGCGAAAAACCAGCCCACCGCGATGTCGGTCCTCCTGAGCGTCAGCCGGTCGCTGCCGAAAGCACTGGGCGCGCTCATGTCCATCGACGACGAGCCGGTGCTCGACGTGGAATTACTCGAGCCGGATCTGTTGCGCCTTCGATTTACCGGACCGCCCGAACTGGCCTCGCTGATGGAAGGGCTGAGCATCGGACTGGTCGAGCATTTTGGTGAGCGCGTCACGGTGGTGCATGTGGCTCCCCCCACGGGCACTCCCAATGTGCGCACGCTGGAGATGCGCATCAGCGCCGAGCGCCGCGGAACCGGTGATCGGCGGAAGGAGAACGCGGACCGTCGAGGCCCGCGCGACGAGACGCTGCCCGCACCGCCCGCACCGTGAGGGCGCGCTTCGCATAGGTGGCCGGAGACACGCGCCGCACCATCGTCTTTGTACGCGTTCCCGCGATGAGCGCCGTGACCTCCACATCCACCGGCGTCATCGACGTGAGGCCCACGTGCACCGGCATGTCACTCTGCGCGTCGTAGCCGGAGCCGGCATCCACCCATCGCGTGGCCAGGAGCGTACGTGTCCCCGCCACATACACGCGCACCTCCGCACCGGCCATCGTGGCGCGGCCGTTCGCGTCGACCACACGCACCTGCAACGATCGTCGTGCCACCGACGCCGGCAGCGCATTGCGCAGGATCGGATGCGATGCCTCCGGTCGCGAACCCGCGAGCGCCAGATCGAGTGCCCCGTCGCCGTCCACGTCGGCCCACTGTACGCCGTGACTCGCCGTGAGCGCCAGCACGTTGTCCGGCGTCACCTCCACGAATGCCGTACCGGTTGCCGTCGAGGCACCCACGAACAGATAGTCCCGGAAGCTCTCCGTGGCTGACACCGTGCCATTCACATAGAGATCCAACAGGCCGTCGTGATCGAGGTCGGCGAAGGCACAGGTATCGTATCGTCCGTCGATCGCCACACCCCACGTCGTGCTCACGTCGCGGAACGAGCCGTCGGCCGCCCCTAGAAACAGGCCATTGGGGCCGTAGTTGGCCGAGAAGAGGTCGGCCACCCCATCGTTGTTCACGTCGGCGACGCAGGGCCGTACGGTACCCTGCGTGGCCACCTTCGCCCCACGCCCACCCCACGCGAGGCCGACTGCCTCCGCGACATCAGTGAAGGTGCCACCGTCGTTGCGGAAGAAGCCGTTGGCATCCCCATCCTGATTCGCGACGTACAAATCGAAATCGCCATCCTGCTGGTAATCGAACCACACGGCGCCCACACTCTTTCGCGCGTCGGCCAGCCCGACACTCGCGGCGACATCGATGAACACGCCACCGCCGTTGCGGAACAGCATGTTCGCGCGATCACGGAACGCCACGAACAGATCGAGATCCCCGTCGCCATCGACATCGAGAAATGCGGGCTGACGGACCGCGCCGGTGTCCACCGTCAGCCCGCTGGCCGCGGTGATATCGGTGAATCGCGCACCATCATTGCGGTACAGGCGTAGCACCGGTCCCGCTCCGGGCGTGAATCCCAGCAGCAGATCCGGATCGCCGTCGGCATCGATGTCACTCCACGCGGCTGCCCGTGTGGCTCGCGCATCAGCCACGCCAGCCTCGACCGCGATATCGCGGAACGTGCCACCCGTGTTCAGGTACAGCCGGTTCGGTGTGCCGTTGAAGCCCACGAAGAGATCGAGATCGCCATCCTGATCGATGTCGGCGAAGGCATTGGCCAGCGCACCACCGGCCGCGAACCGCTCCGGTTGTACCGCCACAAAGCGGGGGCGCGCCGATTGCGCTGGCAATCCCCGCGCGATGGCGGCGAGCATCACGACGGCTCCAACGGCGAGTACGGTTCGCTTCATCTTTGCAGCGCTCCCTCTTCCAGAGAACCGCCGTGCGCACTGGAGCGTGGGTGTGGCGGCTCAGACCACGGCAAGAATAGAGCGACGGCCCCGTCTGGGCCAGAGAGGCCATGTGCTGCCGCCGCAAAGGTGATCGCCGTATCGGCAACGGCCGTCAGCCCCGGCCTTCTGGCGTACCCACCCGCCAGCGCGTACCATGGGAGTATCCTGTCCCCCTACCCGGTACCATGCCATGAAAGCTGTGGGCGAGATTCTTAAGAAGCACGACGGAACGCTCTGGCAGGTACCACCCGACCTCACCGTGTATGCGGCCGTCGAGAAGCTGGCACACTACGGGGTCGGCGCGCTGCTCGTCATGGACGGCGACCGGCTCGCGGGCGTCTTCTCGGAACGAGACTACACGCGCAAGATCACGCTCCAGGGTCGCAATTCGAAGGAGACGCTGGTGGCCGAAATCATGACCGCCGATGTGTTCACCGTGTGCGCCACGACGCGCACCCGCGACTGCATGTCGCTGATGAGCGCCAAGAAGATCCGACACCTCCCCGTGCTCGACGGCGACCGTGTCCTCGGCATGATCTCTATCCGCGACCTCATGGACGACATCATCGCCGATCATGAAAGCACCATCGCTTCGTTGCACAGTTACATCCATTCATAACCGCGCCCGATTGTTGCGCAGCAACACGCCGGGAGGCCGCCTCCATGGCGTGCGCGCGTCCCACTTCGTCGCGCGTCTGCAGCTTGCCGATGGTGTGAAGCGCCTTGGTCATGTCCTTGAGCGCCTCGAGATGGCGGATTCACCATCCACGTGAATGAGCGCCAAGTCGGCACACGGGACGACACGGAAACGCAGGAGGCTACGGCATCCCCAGCACGGCGGCCAGCCGCGCCACGAATTTCGCACTGCGCAGCATCGATGGGATATCGGCAAACTCGCCCGGCTCGGCCCGCGCACCGCCGCGCTCGCCACCCATCCCGATCGCCAGCGTTCCACCGGCAATCGCCACGTTCAGATTCGACGAGCCGGCGATCCCGAGCTGCGGTGTGATGCCGAGGGCTTTGGCGATGGCGATGGAGCTCCGCACGAGCTTCGAGGTATCGGCACCGGCGATCTGCCCACCGCCCGTCTGCTGGAGCACGCGCATATCAAAGCGCGTACCGGTCTCACGCGACACACTGTCGAGCACCGCCCGCACGGCGGCCTCGTTGTTGGCGATCGCCGGTGCCTCGAGCGCGCGAATATCCACCGAGAACCAGGCGCTGTCCGGTTTGCGATTCACGACGTCGCCCGACCGGATCATGGAGATGTTGAGCACCGAGCGCGTGCCGGCCGGTGGCTGCGGAATCGCCAGAATACGATCCACGGCGCGCGCGATGCCCTGATTCACGTTCGGCAGGCCCCCCGTAAGGGTGTGGCCGCCCTGCTGATACGCCCACACCCGCCACCAGTGAATGCCGATCGCTCCGTACGTGAGCGATCGTCCGTCGCCCAGGACATCCACGAAGGCATCGGCGCGCGACTTCCAGTCGGCGTACAGCGCTTTCATGCCGAGCAGGCCCGTCTCCTCCTGTGCCACGGCCGCGAACACGAGATCGTGCTGTGGGCGCACACCGGCGGCGATGAGCGCACGGGCCGCGCCGAGCACCGCGGCCGTCGTGCTCGAGGTGTTGCTCCCGGGCCCGATCACGCGATTACCCTCGGCATAAGGTGGGCGCGCGGCATTGCGCTGATGCTGCGCCACGGGAGCGAGGTCATCGAGCGTCGCGACGAACACGATGGCGCGTCGCGACGCATCCGGCAGTGATCCGCGAATCCGTCCGGTCACATTCGGCAGGCGGTCCACCGTGACATCGACCAGACCGATCGCCCGCATGCGCGACGCCACCGCCTGCGCACGCTCCGTTTCCTCGCCGGAGGGCGAACGGATCGCCGCGAGGCGCACCAGATCGCCTACGATGCTGTCGCGGTGCGCGTCGACGAACTGATCGAGGCGCGTCGCGAGCGCCGGCGGCTGCGCGGGCAACGGCGCGACGCACGGCAGCGCCAGCAGGCACGCACACAGCACACGGAAGGCAGAGATCGCAGACATCGGGAGTCCGGCTGGCGGGTATAGGGAGTGTCGCACGCTGAACGTGACGCACCCACCGCTGGAACGGTAGGCCCCGTGCTTGGTTAGCGGGATGCCGCCAAGTCGTATTGGTAGACATGCGTGAGGTCCGGTTCGATCGCCACGAATCCGGCTCCCGGCTGCTCATCGGCAAACACGACCTGCACACATCGATCGCGAATCAGGTGTGCCTTCGAGGTTGCGAGAATCACGAAGCGCTGCTCAGTGGCTTCCTCGGCGAGATCCAGCAGGGAAAGAAACGCGTTGTCATCGAGTTCGTGGCACGGTACGTCCAACAACAGCAGGCGTGGTGATCCCAGCAAGGCGATGGCCAACCCGTGCGCACTCGCGAGCGCAGTCTTGACGGATTGGTTGCACGGGACGCGTCCCGCGGTGCTACTCCCCTTCTCCTCGCAACCTAGGCACGTCCTCCGCGAGGACCAGATGCG
>CAIUOO010000140.1 GCA_903900795.1 uncultured Gemmatimonadota bacterium
ACCGCCCTGAATCCAATTGAGGCTCCGCGCCACCATGAACCCGGCGGTGATGAGCAGCGCGAAGCCCATCGTCATCCGGATGCGCCGCTCGTCGAGCCGCGCCACCACGCCGGCCCCGACCACCGCGCCCACGCCGGCCGCCAGCAGCAGCAGCACCAGCGTGAGCGGATCGACCTCGATGATGGTGATGAAGATGAGCGCTTGCAGCAGCACCGCCGGCGTGTTGGCCACGTTCAGCGTGCCGGGAATCTTCCGGTCGTCGGTCTGGCCCGTGAACCGGAGTAGCGCCGTCTGCGGCGCGAAACAACCGATGCCGAGCACGTCGAAGAAGTTCGTGATGAAGCCGATCACGGCGGTGGAGAGCCAGCGGCCGGCGGTGAGGTCGTGCCGGTGGCGCCGGATGTCACGCGTGAGCACGGCAACGAACCACGTGGCCAGCAGCGCGATCGAGACCCAGATGAAGGCGATCATCGGTCTAGCAGACCTTAAAAGCCGTGCGGGGCCGTTCGCCGTCGCCGCGCGCGAGGGCGGCCTCGATGCGCTTGGCCGACGGCGTGATCGCGAGGCCGCCCAGTCCCGTGCAGCGCAGCGTGTTCGGGATGGCGTCACCCACGCGCTTCATCGTCTCGATCACTTCGTCGAGCGGGATGAGGCCGTCGTAGCCGGAGAGCGCCATGTTCGCGCACGAGATGGCGGTCGAGGCCGCCATCACGTTCCGGTTGAGGCAGGGCGCTTCCACCCGATCGGCGATCATGTCGCAGATGAGGCCCAACGACGATTGCAGCGCCAGCGACGCCGCTGTGAGTGATTGCTCGAGCGTGCCCTGCTTGAGCTCCACCAGCGCGGCGGCAGCCATGCCGGAGCCTGAGCCGCACTCGGCCATGCACCCGCCCACTTCCGCCGCAAACGTGGCGTGCGCCGCGATGAACACGCCGATGAGGCCCGCGGCCAGCATCGCCTGCACCATCTCGTCCTCCGACAGCCCCAGCGTCGTGCCGGCGCCGAGGACCGCGCCCGGGAGCGCGCCGCACGAGCCTGCCGTGGGCGCGGCCACGATCACACCCATCGAACTCTTGACCTCCATCATGGCCGAGGTCTGCAGGACGACCTGGTTGAGGAGGTCGCCCGCCAGCAGCGCGCCGTTCTGCATCTGCTGCTGGAAGCCAAGCGACTGCGGCCCGAGAATCCGGTCGGCGTACGTGGTGCCCTGCAGGCCGAGCGCGATCGACCGTTGCATGATGCGCACGATGGTGCGCATCCGTTCAACGACGGCGTCGCCGGAGATCGCCCCGCGCGCGCTCTCGTACGCCACGGCCAGCTCCCAGAGCCGGAGATTCCGCCCTGCGTTGTACTCGAGCATCTCGGCGCAGGTGATAAAGGGCACGGCGAGGTCATGTCGCGACAGGACCGGCAGCACCGGGTGGATCTTGCGGATGGCCAGGACGTCGTCGCGGGCTGCGAGCGCAGCGCACACGTCGTCGGGGAGAAAGCGGGACGCGCGGACTTCGATGAAGGTAGACGTGCCCCGTCGCACGTCGATCCCGTCGCAGGGCATGGCGCGGGCGATCAGGTCGGGGAGGTCGCCGGGCGACCGCACGTACACCAGCGTCTCGTAGAAGTCGCCGGCCATGGACACGGCTGCGCCGTCGATCTGGAGCACCTCGATCATGCCGCCGCCGGTGGAGATGGCGGTCAGCGTGCGCGTCTCCCGCGCGTTGTGCAGCGTGAGTTGGTACGTGTTCGGATGCGTCGCGCCGATCGGACGGATGTCGATCGTGGTGGTGAGCCCGGCATCGGCGAGTCCCTGCAGGTAGCCGGGAAGACGCTCGTCGTCGGCCTCCCAGCCGAGGAAGCCGCTGAAGAGCCCCATGTCGGAGCCCTGTCCCTTGTGCGTGGTGGCGAGCGAGCCGTTGGGATCGTATTCAACGGCGGCGCTGGTGATCTCGCCGTCCAGGAGGTCGCGGCAGATCCGGCCGATGCGCAGCGATGCCGCGCAGTGCGAGCTGGAGGGACCCCGCATCACGGGGCCGATGACGTCGTTGAAGATGCTGGGATACGTGGTCATCGCGCGGGTTCGGGAGGTGGAGGTCGCCGCGAGTATACCGCGCGGTGGCCGACGGCGCGAGGAGTGCTCAGCGAACGTGGCTCGAACGGCATTGAGGGCGTCACCAAGACGCTCGTGTATGACCTGCTCACGCTGCCGGGCGGGTACCCCATGACAAACTCGAAGGCGTGACCTCGCCGCTCACATGATCAGAACAGAAAAATGGAAGCACCAGCCATGAGACGCGCGCCCGTTGCCTTGAAGCTGTCTTCCTGAGCACCCGGATACAGGTCGTCCTTAGACGTGAGATTACCGAACGTCCAGAGTGCCGTGCCCGTGAGAGCGACCTGCGGAAGAATCTTCAGCAGAACACCACCACCCGCCGTCGGAGAAATCCCGGTGAATTCTCTGGAGCCACGTGCTGCGCGCCCGGAGGCACCCGCCATGAAGAACGGACGAATCGGTGACCGCGGTCCCGCGATGGTGTGAATGCGGAGCAGAGCGTCGAATCCGAGCAGGCGCAGTGAATCAGCCGCGTTCCCCTTTCCGGGGAGCAATGTGCGATCGAAGTTGACGATCACGGCCAACGAGTTTCCCAGGCCGATACCAGCATGCAGCCCATATCCGCTGCCGAAGTTCACCTGACGGTACGCCGAACTGATATCCAGCGCCGAGCCTACGTACTGGATGCCGACAAAGAGGCCGGCGGTACGTCCGAACGGTTTCGACGTTTGAGCCGATGGCGAAGACGGAACCGGTGCAACATCCTGCCCCCGCACCATACACGGCCATGCGATCAGCGACAGACACAGGGTGATCGTCACACGGCTGATGGAGCAACGCTGATGAGTCATCATTTTTGTTTAGGCCTTTGTGGTGTGCGACGCACGAGCACCGGACTGGACACCTCCAGCAAAAGCGGGGCGTGGTGATGCCCCGTGTGCTCGGCGAAGAGTGTACCCCGCAGCGTGACGTGCTGGCCGAGGTACGGCCGTAAGCGAGAATAACCCGCAGCGTCAAGCACGAGCTGTACGAGCCGTACGCCTCGCCGTGGACCGTTCAGCTGCGGGTAATCCCCGCCTTCTGCGCAGACAGGCGTGACGAGCTCGAGGTAGAACCCGGGCTCTTTCGCGTCGTGTGCTGGGTCATCGCCGAAGCCCGGTGCACCGTAGAATATGCGTCGCTCGAGTTTCCCGGTCACCCGTACCGTGTCCGGCTCATAGCGAAGGCAGGCGGCGCGGGCTGGTGGCTGCGCGTCGATCGAACGACACGCGGCTACGAGCAAGAGCGAGAGAAAAAGGTTTCGACACATGGGATTGACTGAGTGGACGAATGATGTGGTTTGCCCGCCGCTACCGGGGCGGTCGTTGACCGGGTGGTGGTGTGACCGGACGACCGGACGCGTCGCGCGATGCGGCGGTCCCGGTGGTACGACCTGACGCATCCCGATACACGGTGCGTCCATCACTGGATGAAGTCCCCGTACCAGTCGTGCGTCCGGAGGCATCCCGATACACCGTGCGACCGCCGGCGTCCGTGGTCGCAGTGCCCGTGGTGCGCCCGGAGGCGTCGCGGGCGACGCTCCTCGATGGCGCTTGTGCCGTAGCCAGCGCCATCGGGAACGCCATCGGAGACGCGAGCAGCAACAGACCGAGCAGTGCCGCGTGGGTGCGAGAAACGCGCGCGTGTGTTCTCATGTCTCGAAAACCTCCGTCAGCGAGTGGGGACAGTGTTCAGGGGGTAGTGCAGCCCATACCCCCCGCAGGCGATGCTATCGCAGCGCAGCGAAACCAAGAGTACACCGTGGGTGTGACAACGCGTCGTGATGCGGCCTCGGCGAGTCCCTGCAGGTAGCCGGGGAGGCGCTCGTCGTCTGCCTCCCAGCCCAGGAAGCCACTGAAGAGCCCCATGTCGGAGCCCTGTCCCTTGTGTGTGGTGGTGAGCGAGCCGTTGGGACCCCGCATCACGGGGCCGATGACGTCGTTGAAGATGCTGGGATACGTGGTCATCGCGCGGGCTCGGGAGGTGGAGGTCGCCGCGAGTAGACCGCGCGGTGGCCGGCGGCGCGAGCACGGCCCCAGATGCGAGGCACGCCAACCTTGGTGATGCCGTACGCCTTGTGCCCGTCGCGCGGCATGCCCTTGATTCGACGTGAATGAAATCTTCAGCCAGGTGAGAGGCATCGGCATGACGAGACAACGAGCACTCCGCTGGGCCACGACGGCCCTGCTACTGTTTGCAGGGTCGGTCACCCAATCGTTCGCCCAGGGCACGACCGGTGGGGTCGGCGGCGTGGTGCGCGCCGCGAACGGAGCGACGGCCGAACGGGCCACCGTCACGGTCGCAGCCGACGCGGGCACCGTGGTCCGGCGGGCGCTCACGGGAGCCGACGGGCGCTACACGGTCACGGGGCTCCCGCCCGGCAGCTACACGGTGTCGGCGGCCCTGATCGGATTCCAGCCGCAGTTCAAAACCGGTGTTGTGGTGTCCACCGGCACCACCAGCGTGGACTTCACGCTCGAACTGCGCCCGCTCAATGCGGTCACCGTGACGGCCTCGCTGCGTGAAGAGACGCTCGCCGACGTGCCATTCTCGGTGGCGACGGCGTCAGCGCAGACCATGCGCCAGCGCGGTATGGGTAACATCGAGCAGATCGCGATGCAGGTGGCGGGGTTGAGCGTGCAGAACCTCGGCCCCGGCCAGAGCCAGGTCGCCATCCGTGGCGCCTCCTCGGGGCAGATCGCCCGTGACCAGCCGGGCGTGAAGGAAGATGTCGGCGTGTATCTCGACGGCGTGCCGATTTCCCTCTCGCTGTTCACCCCCGATCTCGATCTCTTCGACGTGAGCCGCGTGGAAGTGCTGCGCGGCCCGCAGGGTACACTGTTCGGCTCGGGGTCGATGTCCGGCACGGTGCGCTACATCAGTGGCCAGCCGGAGCTGGGCGTTCACCGCCGGTTTGGTCAAGCCGGGGCGAACGCGATCAGCGGCGGTGGCGCCGGGCGCGAGGTGAAGCTGGGCGTGAATGTGCCCGTGGGCGACCAGATCGCGGTGCGCGTGGTCGGTTACTCCGACGTGACCGGCGGCTTCATCGACGCCGTTCAGCCCGACGCCCGCATCAAGCAGAACGTGAATGACGGATCGAAGACCGGCATGCGCGCGGCGCTCCGCTTCGAGCCGAGTGACCGGTTCTCCATCACGCCGCGCCTGGTGGCGCAGCGGGTGCAGGCGAACGGGTGGAACCGTCAGGACGCGTTCAACATTCTGGCAAATCCGTACACCACCACGCGGCCGCCGGTCACGTTGGGTGAGCGCCAGCAGTTCACGCAGATCGGCGAGCCGTATACCGACGACTTCGTGATGGGCGACGTGAACATGACGTGGCACCGGGGCAGGACCACCCTGACGTCGATTACGTCGTATAACACGCGCGATATTTTGGCGGTGCGCGATGCCGGCGCACTGACCGCGAGCATCACCGGCGGCAGCGTCGGACTGCCGGCCAGTGTGTACACGCTGAACGCGCCGCTCTATGACCAGACGAACACCACGGCGTTCACGCAGGAACTCCGTCTGGACGGCAGCGGCCCATCCACACGGTGGCTCGTGGGCGCCTTCGCCAGCCGCAACAGGCGCGACTACGGGCAGCGTGCCACGGCGCCCGGGTTCGAGGCGCTCTCGAAGATCCCCACGAAATCCGCGTACGCGCAGCAGGACGAGCTGTTCTGGTCGTCACTGGCGTATACGTTGTCGCAGAGCGCCGTGTTTGGCGAAGCAACGTACACGGCCGCCACGCGCCTGAACCTGACTGCCGGCGCCCGGTTCTACCGGTTCAGCGAGCAGCGATCCCAAATCTTCGACGGCCTGTTCGGCGCCGATGACCGCGGCCAGCCGGTATCGAATCCGGGGTCGGTGAACGCGAACGGTTTTGTGCCGCGTGTGATGGCGAGCTGGAAAGCCACCTCGAGCACCACGCTCAATGCGCAGCTGTCACGCGGATTCCGCCTTGGCGGGATCAACGATCCGATCAACGTCCAGCTGTGCACGGCGGCGGACCGGGTAACCTTCAGCGGCCGGAACGCATGGAACGACCAGACGGCGTGGAACTACGAAGCAGGCGCGAAGTCCGAGCTGTTTGGGGGTAAGGGCAGCCTCAACGTGTCCGCCTACAGCATGGACATCCGCGATCTCCAGCTCACGGTGACCGCCGGCTCGTGCTCGTCGCGACTGGTGTTCAACGTGCCCAAGGCGCGGAGCCAGGGCGTTGAACTTGAGTTCACCGCGCAGCCCACGGCGCACTGGGATGTGGCGGCCTCGGTGGCGCTCAACAACGCGCAGCTCAAGTCGAGTGTCACGTCCACGTCGTCGGCGGGCGTCGTGAGCAGCGTGTCGGGAATTCAGGACGGCAATCGGCTCCCCAGCGTGCCAAGGGAGCAGGTCTCGTTGGCGGCGACGTATCGGTGGCGGGTCGCCACCGGGTGGAATGCCTCGGCGACCGGCACGTTCAACCATATGGGGTCGCGCTACACGTCGATTGACGATCTCGCCCAAGGCTTCGGGACGGTTGACCTGAACTCCTTCGGTGCGAACACCATCGGGCGCCCGCTCACGCAGTCCACGTTTCAGTTCAGCGGGGAGCTGCCGGCGTATCAGCTGCTGAACCTGCGGGGTGCCCTGATCCACGGCCGGTGGGAACTGTCGGTGTTTGCGCACAACCTCACCGACACCGTGGCGCGGCTCGCGCTCGATCGTGAACGCGGCACCCGTGCCCGAGTGGGCTACCTGACCAACCCACCGCGCACGATGGGGATGGGGCTGCGCTTCGAGTACTAGGTGGGGACGGCCGCGGCCAAGTGCATCGCGTTGTCGCGCCAGTCTGCGCGGTCGTCCTTCCACGTTGCCATCGCCTCGGGCCGAGTCCCGTCGAGCATGAACGGCCCCGAATCCTGAGGATTCGGGGCCGTTCGTGTGCTGCGACCACGACGTCGTGTCAGTCGAGGTCAGTCGAGGTCAGTTCCCGCCCGGGGGCGCGCCGGCCTTCTTGATGCGGTACTCCTTGTGGCCTTCGCGCTGCATGCCCTTCATCTCGTCGTAGACGGCCACGGCGTCGGTATTCTTACCCGCCTTAATGGCGACCTGAAGCTTCTGCACCGTCGCGATGAGATCCTTCATGCCTTTCTGATAGCCCGCGTTGAACTTGGCCTGTTCGGCCGCCGGCACCTTCGACTGCTTCTCCGGCTCCAGTGCGAGCGCCGCCTTGGCGTTCGTCTCGATGATGGCGAGCTGCTCGAGTGTGTTCGCGTTCTTCGAGGCGTCGTCGATCTGACGGCCAACGGCTTTGAAGGCCGCGTTCATCGCGCTCATTTTCTTGCCGAGCGGCGTCTTTTCCTCGTCCTGCTGGGCATGGGCCACACTGGAAATTGCCAGCGCCAAGACGCAGGCGGCGCCAAACTGCCGGAGTCGCAGATGCATGTGAATTGGGGTACGAAAAAGGTGGGAACGGCGCACATCCGTCGATGCGTGGATGCGCTTCGATGGGAAGACTACGCGGAGGACAAGCCCTTCGCTGAGATACCATGTAACGTGCCGGATGTTCCCGCGCCGCGCGTCCAATTTGCCAGCAAAAGGCCGGTCCGTCGCGTACGTTTATCTGACGGATTTGGCAGTGCGGGGTGGCATCAGCGCCCCCGGTCAATTCCCCCCGCCTATTCCCAGCTACCATGTCCGATTCCGATCATGCGCCGGCACGGCGCAACTTCGTCGCCAAGGCCGCCTCGATAGTTGTGGGCGGCCTCATTTCGGTGGTGGCGCCCGTCGCCGGGCTGTTCACGTTGTTCGATCCGCTCCGGCGGAAATCGAATACACGCGGCCTCGTACGCGTGGCCTCGCTGGCGTCGCTCGAGACCAACGGCCAGCCGCGCAAGTTCCCCGTGCTCGACACCCTGGTCGACGCGTGGAACAAGACCGAGAACGTGCCGGTGGGATCGGTGTATCTGCAGCGCACCGGCGACGCCACCGTGCGCGTACTCAATTCGGTGTGCCCGCATTTGGGATGCTCGGTGGGGTACAACGCCAGTACGCACGGCTACTTCTGCCCGTGTCATCGCAGCAGCTTCACGCTCGACGGGGCCATCGCCGACCCGAAGAGCCCGAGCCCGCGCGGCATGGATGAACTGGAGGCGGTGGTTCGCGACGGGGACGTCTGGGTGCGCTTCCAGAACTTCCGCAAAGGTTCCCCCGACAAGATCGCCGTCTGATGGCCGAGCCGCCGCGTAACGAACGCCCGTCCATCGGTTCCTGGCTCGACTCGCGAACCGGATATAAGGGGCTGCTGCATGAAGCCCTGTTCGAAAACGTCCCCGGCGGTGCGCGCTGGCGCTACGTGTGGGGCAGCACGCTGTCGTTCTTCTTCGTGGTGCAGGTCATCACCGGCCTGTTCCTGTGGATGGGCTACAGCCCGAGCTCGCAGACGGCGTGGGAGAGCGTGTACTACATCCAGCACCAGATGCTGGGCGGTTGGTTCCTGCGCGGCCTGCACCATTTCGTGGCGCAGTCCATGACGGTGTTGTTGGTACTGCACCTCATGCAGGTCATCATCGACGGCGCGTACAAGGCGCCGCGCGAGATGAACTACTGGTTCGGGGTGCTGTTGCTGATTCTCGTGTTGGCGCTGTCGCTCACGGGCTATCTGCTGCCGTGGGACCAGAACGGCTACTGGTCCACCGCCGTGTCCACCAACATCGTGGGTATGAGTCCGGGCATCGGACAGTCGCTGCAAACGGTGGTGGTGGGTGGCGTCACCTACGGACACCTCACGCTCACGCGCTTCTTTGCGCTGCACGCCGGCGTGATCCCGGGGCTCATCATCCTGCTGATCGTCGGACACGTGTATCTGTTCCGCAAGCACGGGCTCACGCCCAAGCAGCCGCTCAAGGGCCCCGATCAGGGCTTCTGGCCGGAGCAGGTGCTGCGTGATGCGGTGGCGTGCCTGGCCGTCCTGGCGGTCGTGCTATTTCTGGTGGTGCGAGAGCAGGGCGCCCCGCTCGGTGCGCCGGCCGATCCCGCCGAGCAGTTCTCCGCCGCTCGCCCGGAGTGGTACTTCCTGTTCCTGTTCCAATTTCTGAAGTACTTCCCGGGCGAGACGGAAATCATCGGTGCCATCGTGCTCCCCACGGTGGGACTGGTGGTGCTGATGGCCATGCCGTTTCTCGGACGCTGGAAGCTCGGGCACCGCTTCAACGTGGGATTCATGGGCGCGATGCTGGCCGGCGCGGCTCTGCTCTCATGGCAGTCGATCAGCGCCGACCGGAACGATCCCGAGTACCAGGTCGCGAAAGCCGTGTCCAAGCGCGACGCGGCACGCGCTGTGGACTTGGCGAATGCCGGCGTGCCCATCACCGGCGCGCTCACGCTGATGCGAAACGACCCGTACACCCAGGGGCCGCGCATCTTCTCGCGCAACTGCGCCTCGTGCCATCGCTACGACGGGCACGATGGCATGGGCAACGCGCTGCCCAAGGACTCGATCTCGGCGTCCGATCTAAATGGGTACGGCTCACGCGAGTGGCTGCAGGGCTTCCTCAACGCCGACACGATTCTCACCACGCGCTACTGGGGCGGCACGATCCACACCGAGGGTGATATGACCGGCTGGCTCGGCGATCACATCCCGGAGACGGACGAGGAGATCG
>CAIUOO010000141.1 GCA_903900795.1 uncultured Gemmatimonadota bacterium
ACGCGCGGCGGCCGGAACGTGGTCAGCCCGTGGGGCAAGCCCGAGGGCGTCAAGACGCGCAACAAGAAGAAGGCTTCAACGCGTCTCATCGTGCGCGGCCGCAAGCGCGGCCGGGCGACGCAGTAACCGCCAGGCGAATCGAGAACCTATATGTCCAGAAGCATTAAGAAGGGTCCGTTCGTCGCTGAGCGCCTCGAAGCTAAGGTGATCGCCATGAACAGCCGCAGTGAAAAGAAGGTCGTGAAGACCTGGTCGCGGGCGAGCACCGTGCTCCCGGAGTTTGTGGGGCACACGTTCGCGGTGCACAACGGGAACAAGTTCATCCCGGTGTACGTGACGGAAAACATGGTTGGCCACAAGCTCGGTGAATTCTCGCCGACGCGTCTGTTCCGCGGTCACGCGGGACAGAAGACCGACGCGAAGAAGCCCGCTGGCAAGGGAGGCAAGTAATCCATGGCCAAGGCTTTGAAGACCGGGACTGAGGCGCGCGCCATTCAGCGCACGGCGCGTCAATCTCCGTACAAGATGCGGCTGGTGATCGACCAGATCCGCGGTCAGCGCGTGAACGACGCGTTGGCGATTCTGAAGTTCTCGAAGAAGGGCGCGGCCAAGCAGATCGAGAAGACGCTGGCCAGCGCGGTCGCGAACGCAGAGCAGGCGGCCCGTGCGGCCAACACGTCGCTGGACGTCGACGCGTTGGTGATCACGAAGGCCATCGTGAACGAGGGTCCGAAGCTGAAGCGTTGGATGCCGGCGGCCATGGGCCGTGCGACGCCAATTGCCAAGCGGACGAGCCACATCGAGATCATCGTGGCGGAGGCGGTGCGCTAATGGGACAAAAGACTAATCCGATCGGGTTCCGCCTTGGTGTCACGAAGAACTGGCGCTCGACCTGGTACGCGAAGAAGGAGATGCCGGCGCTTCTGAAGGAAGACGCGCTGCTCCGCAAGTACCTGAAGGCTCGTCTCGAGAACGCGGCCATTTCGGACGTGACGATCGAACGGAAGCCGGGGAAGGTGGTGGTGACGATTCACACCGGCCGTCCGGGCGTGGTGATCGGCAAGAAGGGCGCGGAAGTGGACAAGCTGCGCGATGAGCTGGCACAGCTCACGGGCAAGGAAGTCGGCATCAACGTCGAAGAGATCAAGCGCCCGGAAGTCGAGGCGCAGCTGGTGGCCGACAACATTGCGGCGCAGCTCTCTCAGCGGATCTCGTTCCGACGCGCCATGAAGCGCGCGGTGCAGAGCGCGATGCGGATGGGCGCCCTGGGCATCAAGGTGAAGGCCGGCGGCCGTCTTGGCGGTGCCGAAATCGCGCGAACGGAAGGGTACATGGAAGGCCGGGTGCCCCTTCATACACTGCGCGCCGACATCGATTACGCCACGAGCACGGCGAAGACCACGTACGGCGCCATCGGTGTCAAGGTGTGGATCTTCAAGGGTGAGATCGTGGAAGATCGTCGCGGCAAGACCTACTCGACCGGCAACTGAGGAACTAAGAGATGCTGAGTCCGAAGCGGGTCAAGTTCCGCAAGATGTTCAAGGGCCGCATGACCGGGCTC
>CAIUOO010000142.1 GCA_903900795.1 uncultured Gemmatimonadota bacterium
CGACGTGGACGCACTGGTCGGCGCCCTCACGGCGGCGCAGCGACTGTTCGCGACGGTCGATTGAGCAGCGTGGCGCCGTTCACGGCAAGCATCGCGGCGATGTATCAGGACGCCCTGCTGGCCCACCATCGCGCGCCGCACAACCGGCGTGTGCTCGACACGCCCACGGCGAGCGGTGCGCGCCGGAATCCGGTGTGCGGCGACGAGATCAGCGTCATGGTGGTCCTCGACGACGACGTGGTGCGCGACGTGGCGTTCACCGGTCGCGGCTGCTCGATCGCGACGGCGTCGGCCTCGATGATGACGGAAGCAGTGCTGGGGCTCGCGGCAGGCGAGGCGCTGGCGGTGGCGGATGCCGTGGATCGCATGCTGCACGCGATGGGCACCGTGGGGAGCGCGGACGCGGTGCTGCCGACGACGTTGACGCCATTACTGGGCGTCGCCCCGTTCCCGGGGCGTCACGGCTGCGCGATACTGCCGTGGCAGGCGTTGCGCGAGGCGCTCACGGCGAAGCGGTAGCGCGTGTGGTAGCGCGTGTGGTAGCGCGGCGGCGAGCGGTCGGTTTGGAGTAGTTGACGCGACCGGCACAGGGCGTTCCATTGAGTCTCATGTACGCACTCGCCATCATCCGCTACCGCCGCCCGTTCGAAGAAGTCGCTCCGCATGTCGAGGAGCACCGGGCCTATCTCAAGGAACTCAAAGCCAAGGGGCTGTTGCTCGCGTCAGGTCCGTTCGATCCACGGACCGGCGGCGGACTGCTGCTGCGTATCCCCGACGGCGAGGAGATGAATGCGGCGCTGGATCGCATTCGCGACGGCGATCCGTTCACGCGCCTGTCGTTGGCGCAGTACGAGCTGTTGCCGTGGAACCCGGTGATCGGTACGGAAGGTCTCGACCGGCTCTAGCCTGCTGGGAGTGCTGGCGGACGGTTGGTACTGAGCGGACGGTCCAGCGGTTCACGCGAAGGGCGCGAAGGGCCGCGAAGGCACGCGGAGAACAGCGGTGCCGGCACGCGGGACCTTCGGCGACGACGGTTTTCACAATTGTTTCTTTTGCTGTGCTTCGCGCACCTTCGCGAGCTTCGCGTGAACCGCTTGACGTGCCGCCGGCTACGAGCTCTCCGTCAGCACGCCAGCAGGCTATCGCCCCGCGCAAACGCCCAGCACCGCCAGCGCATTCCCGACCGCACGCTCGCCTGTCGGATCCGACGGTTTGTTGCGCACGCGGAGCGCGCCGGTGGCGTTGTCGCGCACGATCATGGCCGACGAGCCGCCACCATCGAGATTGATCGCGCGCTGGGCGCCCAGCGACTGCAGCAGTTCGGCCGTTTGCCGCAACGTCATCCCCACGCTGTAGCCGGGCTGACGGCCGTCGATGACCGCCAACAGCAGTCGCTGGGACGTGCCCACGCGCGCGATACCGGCTGCCGTGCGGGGATTCAGTCCCCGAAAGCCGGCGTTGCCTTCCTTGTCGACGTCAGCACCCACCACGCTGTCGATGAGCAGCACGCCGCGTCCGCCCACGGTTTCTCGCGGCCAGAATGGGGTGATGCGCCGTTGCACGGCCACGGTATCGCCCGCGACGACGCGCGCGCGCAGAGCCGGCGGTACCACCAGCAGCAGCGTGTCGCCGAACACCAGCGTGTCCCCCGCCCGCACGGCGCGCGCGACATATCGACCGACGCTCGAATCCTGCCGCACGGGTACGACGGGGTCGAGACGCATGGCGCGCGTGCGCACCACGGTGTCGAGCGGCACGCCCCACTGCGCGTCCACCAATCCCGCACGATTGGCGGCGGGGCGATTCCAATTCAGTACGTCGACGGTGCCGCGCGGACTCGTGACCGCCCCGCGCGCACGCACGGAATCGATGAACAGGCCGCGCTGCGCGTCGTACCCCAGCAAGACGTTCGGGCCGGGGCCGGCGATGACCGTGCCGCGTTCGATGTGTGCGTTGGTGAGCACGCCGGGCGGCGCGAACAGGAAGAAATCGGCGTTGACGGCCGCGATCGGGTGCGACGACGCCGGCAGGCGTGACAGCAGGACACTGGTGGTGTTGCGCCCCACCGCCGTGCGCTCGCCCTTCAGCGCCTGCACACTCGCGCAGGCCGACATGTTGACGTCGAGCACCCAGGCGCGCCACGGTGCCTTCACGTTCACCAGACGGTGCAGTCGCACCGCGCTGGACAGCACCTCGGTGTCGATGGTGTCAGCGACCGTCGGTGACACCACGAACGGCTCGCTCGGCGCGCGGCCCGGCACGAGGGGGCGACAGGCGGTCAGGACCGACAGGGCGGCCAAGATCGGCCACATGAGAAATCGAATGCGCATGTCGGAAATATGTGGGCCGGATGACCCGTTTGCGCTGTTATCTTTTGCCATATGTCACGTGAGTCGACCTGGCTGGCGCGTACGCACGCGCGCCTCGAGCACTGGGCTGACGCGGGATGGTCGAACAGCGTGGTATTCGGATGGGGACTGCTGCAGGGCTGCGTCTTCCCCGGGTTCGCCGACGTGTTCTTCCTTCCCCTGGCGCTCGCGCGTCCGACACGCGCCTACCGCTATGCGTTGGTCGCCACGGCCGGTACGCTGATTGGCAGTATCGTGCTGTACGTCGCCGGGGCCCGGGCCTTGAGCTGGTTGGCGGCGCCGGTATCACAGTACTTCGCGATCACGCCGGCCACGATCGACGCGTATCGCGAAACGCTGTCGAGATACGGTGGGTGGGCCATCTTTGCCAGCACGATGTCGCCGTTGTCGACCAAGCTCACGAGTATCGCCTCGGGCGTGGCCGGGGTGCCGTTTCTGGAGTTCGTCATCGCGCTCTCCGCCGGGCGGCTCACCCGCACGCTGGTGTTCGCGTGGCTGGTGCGTCACGGTGGTGCCCACGCCCTGGCCAGATTCACGCAGCACACGCCGGTCGCTCCCTGCCATCCGTCTGCTCCCACGTCGTCCCCTCGTCCTCATGAGTGAGTTTTCCGCGCCCCCAAGTAGCGCCGAGTTGCACGGGACGCTCGCGTTTCTGCGTGCGGCTGAATCGCTGAAGTACATGACCCGCACGTCGTGGACCTCGGACGGCAGCCAGGAAACGGTAGCCGCACACAGCTGGCGGTTGTGCCTGATGGCGTTGGTGCTGGCGTCGCACTTTCCCGGTATCGACGTGGGCAAGCTGCTGCGCATCTGTCTCGTGCATGACCTGGGTGAGGCGATCAGCGGCGATATCTCGGCCGCGTTGCAGGCGGCGCTGCCGAACAAGGCAGAGCAAGAGCGGGCCGATCTCGTCCAACTGGTCCAGCCGCTGCCGGATGCCGTACGGGCCGATCTCGTGGCGCTGTGGGACGAGTATGACGCGGCGGCCAGTCCCGAGGCGAAGCTGGCTAAGGGACTCGACAAACTCGAAACCATTCTGCAGCACAATCAGGGCGCCATGCCGGCCGGTTTCGATTTCCTGTTCAACCTCGAATACGGTGCGACCTACACGCGTGATCATCCGGTGCTGGTGGCGCTACGCGGAGTGATGGACGCGGAGACGCAGCAACGCGCCCGCGAGCAGGCCGCGAACCCCGGGGCGGCGTGAGCATCACGAATTCACCGGGCTTCGCATTTCGCACGTCGCACGACCGCGAAGGGGCACGACTGGGATGGTTCACGACGCCGCATGGGGTGGTGCACACGCCGGAGTTCATGCCGGTGGGCACACGAGCCGCCGTGCGCGGCATCGACATGCGCGAGATGCGCGCGATGGGGACGCAAATGCTCCTCGCCAACGCGTATCACCTGTATCTCAATCCCGGCGATCAGATGGTGCGGGCGCTGGGTGGACTCCACGCGTTCTCGCGCTTCAGCGGCCCGATGCTGACCGACTCGGGTGGGTACCAAGTGTTCTCGCTGGCCAAGTTCCGGCAGGTGCGCGAAGAGGGCGTGACCTTCAAGAGCATCGTGGACGGGTCGCGACACAACTACACGCCCGAGCGTGTGATGCAGATTGAGCGCAATCTTGGCGCCGATGTCATCATGCAGCTCGACGAATTGATCGAAGGTGGTGCCGAGCATGCGGCGTCGCGTTCGGCGATGGAGCGTAGTCTGCGGTGGCTCGAGCGGTGCCGCATCGAGTTCGACCGGCTTGAGCGTGACGGCCGCGAGCCGGCCACGTCGTTCGCCGTGCCTGATGGGGCGCCCCCGATGTCTGGTGGTGACGCCGAGCAGGAACGCGTGGCGCCACCGCAGGCGCTGTTCCCGATCATTCAGGGTGGCACCAGCGACGAGCTGCGCACGGCATCGATCAATGGCATTTTGCAGTCGGGCGACTGGGCCGGCATCGCCATGGGCGGATTGTCCGTCGGTGAGGCCAAGCCGCTCATGTATGCAACCTTCGACACCTGCGCGCCGTTGCTGCCGCGCGACAAGCCGCGCTATCTCATGGGTGTCGGATTCCCCGACGATCTCATCGAAGCCGTGCGGCGTGGCATGGACCTGTTCGACTGCGTGGCGCCCACGAAGATGGGTCGGCACGGCACCGTGTTCACCGACGACGGCAAGGTGTCGATCCGGAAGAGCAGTCATCGCACCGACCGCCGGCCACTCACCGACAGTTGTCCGTGCCCGGCCTGCACCGACTACGACCGCGCGTATCTGCGGCACCTGCACGCCAATGAGGAACCGTTGGGCCAGCGCCTGCTGGCGTTGCACAACCTGACGTTTCTGCTGACGCTCATGGGACAGATTCGCTGCGCCATCAGGGACGAGCGGTTCGATTCGTGGTCGACGGCGTGGCTGGAGCGGTACCGGGCCAAGGGCGCGTAGCGGGCGGCTTCTTGACAGCGAACGGCGCGAAGAGTGAACGGCGCGAAGAGTGAGGAGCGCTAAGGTTAACGGCGCGAAGAATGAGGAGCGCAGCGGACGGGCGCATCGACTGCGCGCGGGGGCGCTGGTCCCGCAGTCCATTGTTAGCGCTTCTCACCTTCGCGCGGTTGATTCTTCGCGCGGTCAATTCTTCGCGCCTTTCTCCGTCAGTCGTTGTCCGTTCACCCAGACCCCCGCCCTCCCATGCGCCTCGCCGCCTTTCTCCTTCTCGCCGTCGCCGCGACCTCGCTGCAGGCCCAGTCTCTTGTCCGCACCGCCGATCCTGCCGTGCGCGGCGTCGCGCTCAGCGAGTTCCCGCGCTTGGTCATGTTGAGCGACAAGGTGTACGGCTACGAGGAGGTCCGGCAGCCTGGCTTCACGACCGTCAGCCTGATCGTGATCGGGCGCAACGGCGTGCTCGTGGCCGACGGACAAGGCAGCGTGCAGGCCACGCAGACCATGCTCGACAAGATCAAGACCATCTCGCCCCTGCCCGTGAAGTGGTATGTGGTGGGGTCCGATCACGGCGATCATACGGCCGGCAACAGCGTGCTGCCGAAAGACATCCAGTTCATCGTGCACGCCAACTCGCTGGCGCAGCTCAAGAAGGACTCAGCCGCCGCGGCGGCGGCCAATCGGCCGGCGGTGGTCATGCCGAAGACGGCTATGACGAGCGACACCGAGACGATCGACCTGGGCGGGATCAGCGTGCGGGTGCGCTTCCTCGGGCGTGCGCATACCGGTGGGGACTTGATGGTCGAAGTGCCGTCGGAGAAGCTGCTGTTCATGAGCGAGGCGTATCTCAATCGCGTGTTCCCGGCCATGCGTTCGGCCTACGGTGCCGAATGGGTGCGCACGATCGACAGCGCGCTCGCCCTCAAGAATGTGGACCGGTTCATTCCCGGCCATGGCTTCATCGAAGAGGCGAAGGTATCGCGCGAGGAGCTCGTCGCGTTTCGCGATGCGCTCGTGGCCGTGATCGCCGAAGTGAAGCGGCTGAAGGCGGCGGGGCTCACCGTCGATCAGGCGATCACGCAGGTGAACTGGGGCCCGTACGCGAAGTGGTTTCTGGCCGAACAGCAAAGCCCCATCGCCATCCGTCGCTTGTGGACGGAGCTCGATGGGGCCTCGAAGTAACCTCGCGTCACTCAGGTGATCGCAACGCGCTCCTTCCGCAGCACACGACTCACCAGGCCGGCAACGCCGCCGGCCTGCAGCGCCGGTAGCGCCAGCGTGGCCACCAGCACGGCCCAGCCGGGCACCGAGAAGTTGCGGCCGATCGTGGTGGCAAACTCGGTGAGCGCGACGCCACGCTCGGCCGCCGCGATCAACAACACCGCTGCCGCCAACGCAGCGGAGCAGGCACCGGCGCGAATGGCGCCGCCCTGTCGGAACATCACGCCCGTGAGAGCACCCGCCACGGCCGCGCCCCATACGCCCAGAAAGCGCTGCGCCACGAATTGCAGCAGGACGGCGCTGATCAGATTCATCCACATGGTCGGCGGCCCGTTCAGCGGGAAAGAGTGAGCACCGCGCGCGTGTCCGACGCCGCGAGATCCTTGGCGCTGCGCGGTGTACGCACGCTGTCCAGCTGTCCGTTGGCCCACATCGCATAGCGATCGAGGTAGCGCGTGCTCGCGGGATTGCCGCTTTGCCCGCCCGGGTACACCGCATGAATGCGCGGCTCCTTGTCCATCTCGACCACCATTCGCCAGCTCGCGCCGAAATTCGCGCGCTTCGAACCGACCGACGGGTTGAGTGTGCCGCGTCCACCATCAATCGGCATTTCCGACGCCGCGAAGCCCGCCAGGCGCAGCAGGTGATTCGGCTTCGCCGGTGCCACGCGTCCCCACGTCCACGGCGTCTGTGCCGGATCACCGTACTCCGTGACCAATGTATCGTACGCCGCGCGCAGCGCCTTCGCGAGAATCACGTTACGATCTTCGCGCACATCGCTCGTGCGACGATCATCCCACCATCCGTTGGCCGAGTCGGCCAGCAGCTGCAGCAGCCGCGACTCACTCGGCGTCACCGACCGCGTGTCCGACTTGGCGGGAATGAATTCGTCGTACAGCAACGCGGTGGTCTGGCCCACGGCGGTTTCGAACAGTCGCGCGCCCGTGTTCACACGCGTGTACTGCCGGTCCCACGACGACAACAGCGCTTCGGCTGCCTTGAGCGAACGTGACGTATCACCGGCGGCCATGCGCGCGCGCGCCGCCGACACGAGCGCGGGCGCCAGCAAGTCGGCGCGCACACTGCCCGGGTTCGTGTGAAAGCCGCGCATCTCGTCGACCGTGACCGAACTGTCGGCGCGCAGCAGACGATTGAGCTGCAGCGCGCGCCAGATCTCGAAGTTCGGATCGGGGCCAAGGTACAGCGCGTCCTGTTGCGGATCGATCGGCTGCTGATTGGCCGACGCCAGGTAGCCCTGCGTCGGATTCCGCCCCTGCGGATAGCGTGCGACGGGCCAGTCACCGATCCAGTCGTTCTTGGCCAACCATCCGTCTCGCACCTCGGTGCCGCGACCGCTGTCCGCCCGCACGGGATACCGTCCCGTGGAGCGGATCATGATCGTGCCCGACGTGTCAGCGGTGATGAAGTTCTGCGCGGGTGCCTGATAATAGCGCGCCATCGAATCGAGAAACGCCGGCGCGGTCGTGGCATGAAACGCCGCAAAGTATCCCTCGAGCTCCTTCCCCGACTCGAGCACCGTCCAGCGCATTGACAGCCACTCGCGTCCCTGACGCTGCATCGGGCCGCGGTGCGTGTAGTAGATGGTATCCACGTCGATGACACGGCCGCCCTTGTCGCGATACGTCTCGATGCGCGTGTCGGCGAACTTCGTCATCAGGCCGTCGAGTTCATACGTCGTGGGCGATGCGTCGTTGTCGACCCGTTCGCGCCAGAAGTCCATGACGTCGGCGCCGGTGTTCGTGGCACTCCATGCCACCGCGCGCGAATACCCGATCGGCACGCCCGGTAGCCCGGGAATCGAAACGCCGCCGATCTCGAAACGGCCCGGCACCACGATATGCACTTCATACCAGATGCTCGGCAGCGTGAGCTCGAGGTGCGGATCGCCGGCCAGCATCGCGTGACCGTTGGCCGAGCGCTGCGGCGCCACCGCCCAGTTATTGCTGGCGAACGCGCGCGCCTGTTCGACCGTGGGGTCGGTGTCCTTGAGCCACGACAACGGCGTCATGCCCGTCGTCGCTGTGCCCGCCGTCGAGCGCAACGACGCCACCATGCGCGCCGCCATGCTGTCGGGCGCGCCCGGCGCCGTGATCGCCGACAGCGCCACACGTGCGGCGCGGCGATTCATCGGCTGGATCGGCTCCTGCACCGGAGAGTTCTCTGCCATCAACGCATTCGCGGCGGCGTCGCCGACCAGCGCGCGCGCTTCGAGCAGCTCGAGCTCACCCGGTCCACGCGCCAGCGTGTAGCCCATGCGGTTGAGCACATGCACCGAATGCAGCGGCGTCCATGCGCGCGGCGCCCGATGGAGCAGCTTGTATTCCACCGGCCACTGCCCCGGTGAGAGCGAGGTGCGATAGGCGTTCACGCCTTCGGCGTACGCCAACAGCAGCTTGCCACTCGGCGTGCTTTCACCGATGTCGCGCCACTTCCGTTCGGCCGAGCGCGGCATGCCGAGCCGACGCGTTTCCTGATCGGCCGGCAGGGCGACCTCACCGACCAACTCGGTGAGCGTGCCTTCGCCGGCGCGGGACTGAATCTCGAGCTGGAACAACCGATCTCGCGCCGTGACGTAGCCGAGGGCGCGCATGGCGTCGGCGTCGGTGGTCGCGAAGATGTGCGGGACACTGCGCGAGTCGTAGCGCACGTCGACCGTCCCATCGAGCGACGGGATACGGCTCGTGGCTTGCGCCGGCAGATCGTTTACCGCGTTGGCCCACAGGCCGACGGCAGGCGACAGTAATGCACCGAGTGGCGGCAGCGGCCCCGCGCCAGCCACACCCACGTAGGTCGTACCAACGCCAACGGCGGCACAAAGCGCCGCCGTCACCAACCGTCCTGTTGGAATGCTCACTGCGGTGCTCCGTTTGTGGCTGATAGCGCGGACCAAGCCCAAGCGGCGAGAGCCCCCCCGGCCAGCGGTCCGACGACGGGGATCCAGGCGTATCCCCAGTCATTGCCCCCCTTGTGGGGGATCGGCAGGAAGGCGTGTGCGAGGCGCGGCCCGAGGTCGCGCGCCGGATTGATGGCATAGCCCGTGGGGCCACCCAGCGAGAGGCCAACGCCCCACACCAGGGCGCCGACCAGTGCCGGCCCGAGGTTCGTGGCGGGTGTGGCGCCGGCCACGCCGGTGGTGCCGATCGCGCTGGCCACGAGCACCAGCACCATGGTGCCGATGATTTCGCTGATCAGGTTCGGCACGGTGCGGCGGATGGCCGGCGCAGTGCAGAAACAGGCGTGGATCGCACCCTGATCACGTGTGACGGCCCAGTGCGGGAGGTAATGCACCCACACGAGCGTGGCGCCGACCAGCGCTCCCGCCATCTGTGCCGCCGCGTGCGCGAGCGCATCGGGCACCGTGCGCGTGCCCGCGATCACATTGGCCAGCGTGACCGCGGGATTGAGTTCACCCGGTGCCCCGAGCGCCACGGCCACCAGCACGCCGCAGAGGACCGCGAAGGCCCAGCCAGCGGTGATCGCGATCCATCCCGCGCCGTTCGCTTTCGACTTCTCCAACAACACACCGGCCACCACACCATTGCCGAGCAAAATCAGTACGAGCGTTCCGACAAACTCGCCGAGTGCGGTGGACGGCATGGCCGGTTAGTTCGGCTGACGCGCAGCGGCGAACGGGAAGGCGCCGAGTCCTTCGGCTTCCATGGTGCCGGTCATCTTGTCCTTCTCGCCCATCACGCCGGTGCCACGGATTCTGATCTGCTGACCACCCATGTCGTAGGCGAAGCCGAACATGATCGTGTCGCCCTTGACGACGCCATCGAAGTTGGCGGTGCCGAGCTGCGACTCGGTAGTGCCGGACACCGAGTCACCCTTCTGCGTGACGGTCATGAGCGACTGCATCGACTGGCCCTGCGCGTCGATGGCGACGTTCCACTTGCCGCTGAAGTCGGCGAACAAACGCTGCGCGGCCACGGCGCTCACCGACAGCGCGAGGGCGGCCGAAACGACGGCCATACGGATCTTAGTCATGATGAGAGATCTGAAAGGTGGGGGAGGACGCTCAACGGCGATCAACCGGGGTCCACGGAATAAAAGGTATCACCGGTACGGCGGTTTGCGAGCGGGGGTGACCTGCGACACGTTGCAGCCGCATGCCCCGCCCCGAGCCTCCCGGGGACGTTCTTGCACAGCGACGGGTATGCCGATAAGCCGTTCATCAATCGCGTGCACAGTGGCGAAGCGTTCGGCTACGGGGGACTCGTCGCGTCGATGCTCTGGGGGCTCGCGTTGCTCGCGCTCACCGTGAGCGGCGTCACGCTGTACTGGCGTCTGGCCGGCGCCAACCGGCAAGGGCGCACCGGGATCACGCGCTGGTTCTTCTAGACCGACGCGTGGTGCCGTCGGCGTCGCAGCACAACGGTCACCCAGGTACCGCCCACGAGGGCGACCGCGTAGCCGTAGGGGACGAATGCCGCGGTGAGCCCGCACGCGACCGCGAACACCAACCACGCGGGCGTGTGGCGCAGGTCGCGCACGAGAAGCAGGACCGTGGCCGCCTCGACGAGCAGCAAGGTCCCGAGAATCGGGCCGGGGAAGAGCCGCTGAAAGGCGGCCGGTTCGCCCACGAGCAGCAGCCCTGACAGCACCAGGAAGGTGCCGTAGATGATGCCGCTGGCGCCGGTGCGGGCGCCGAAGGCGTAATGCCCGGCGATCCCGCCGGAGCCGTGGCACACCGGAATGCCACCAAGCGGTGCGGCGAGGAGATTCATGAGGGCGTAGGTGGTGCCGATGCGACGCACACTGAGCGGCTCGCGATCGGGGAAGAGATCGGCGACCACCTGCTTGGTGGCGAGTACCGAATTGCCAAGCGATAGGGCGAGCTGCGGGAGGGCGAGCAGCAGCGAAGCCCGGGCGAACTCGGTGGGCGTAGGCCAGCGCGCGGGGAGCGCGGGGAGCCGAAGCCCAAGCGGCAGCGGGGCGCCGGCCGGCCAGGTCACCGCGGCGACGACCAGTCCCAGCGCGATGACCACGAGAGCGGCGGGAATCCGATGACTTTCGCGTAGCACAAGGATGATCGCGAGGGCGACCGCCGCTAGGAGCCAGCCACGAGCGCCGTCGGTGGGAATGAAGCGGGTGAGGGCGAGCAGGGCGAGCTGTAGCCCAAGCCCAACCTGAATACCGCGCACGACGGGCTTGGGGACGGTGCGCGCGATCCACTCGAGAGCGCCGGAGCGGGCGAGGACGAGCATCACGACGCCCACGATGAGGCCGCCGGCGGCCAGGAGCGGCGGCGCGAGCTTGCCGGCGATCGCGATAGCCGCCATCGCCTTGAGCGGCTGCACCGGCATCGGGAGCCGGTACGCGAGTCCGGAGGCGATCTGCAGGGCCCCGAAGACCACGAAGGCCGTGGTGGCGTCCATGCCGGTGGCCACGACGATGCCGACGAGCAGCGGGAGGTCGGTACCGAGATCGCCGAACGCGCCGGCGAACTCGGCGCGGGTGAAGCGGAGGGGGTGGGGAGTCAACGACGACATGACGGAGCGGGCGGCATCCCGTAATTTAGGCGTGCAACCGCTAGACGGCGGTGCCAGCGCGAACCCCAGGTACACGCGCACATCGTGCACGATGCCCGGAGAGGGGCGAAACGTCGGTGAGGCGACCGGAGCGGGGGGCGTAGTCACGTCCTGTGACAGGTTAAACTGTCATGCGTCTTGGAACTGCATGCCTACTTCATCTACCAACTCAATGTCGCCCACCACGCTCGTGATCGGCGCCGGGCCCGCAGGACTCACGGCCGCATATCATCTCACCGCGCTCGGGTTTCCCGTCACGGTGCTTGAAAGCGATCCCGCGTCCGTGGGCGGCATTTCGCGTACCGTTCACTTCAAGGGTTTTCACTTCGACATCGGCGGCCACCGCTTCTTCTCGAAGTCGGACCGCATCGAGGCGCTGTGGCGGGAGATTCTGCCCAACGATTTTCTCGAACGGCCCCGCTCCAGCCGGATTCTGTACAACGGGCGCTTCTTCGCCTATCCGCTCAAGCCCATGCAGGCGCTGTTCGACCTCGGCGTGTTCGAGTCGATCCGCTGCGTGTTGTCGTACACCTACGCGCGCCAGCGCCCCATTCGCAATCCGCGCAGCTTCGAGGAGTGGGTCACCAACGAGTTCGGCTCGCGGTTGTACCAGATCTTCTTCAAGACCTACACCGAAAAGGTGTGGGGGATGAGCTGCTCCGATATCTCAGCCGACTGGGCCGCACAGCGTATCAAAGGCGTGTCGCTGTTCTCGGCGGTGATGTCCGCGCTCAAGCCCGCGGGCGTCGGCAAGGGTGGCACGATCAAGAGTCTGATCAGCACGTTCCGCTATCCGCGACTTGGCCCGGGGATGTTGTGGGATGCCTGCGCCGCCGCGGTGCGCGAGCGGGGTGGGGCACTCGTGATGGGGCGCACGGTGGTTGACCTCCGCTACCGCGAGGACTCGCACGATTGGGAAGTGGGCCATGTCGGCGCTGATGGGGAGCGGGAAACATTGGTGGCCGACCACGTCATTTCGTCAGCCCCGCTGCGCGAGATTGCCCAGTCGCTCTCCCCCGCGCCCAGCGAGACCTTGACCACGGCGGCACAGCAGTTGGGGTACCGCGATTTCCTGACGGTCGCGCTGGTGCTCACCGACCGTCAGCGATTTGCCGACAACTGGATCTACGTGCACGACTCGAGCGTGAAGGTGGGCCGCATTCAGAACTTCAAGTCGTGGTCACCCGAGATGGTGCCGGACCCGACGCTCACCTGCTACGGCCTCGAGTACTTCTGCTTCGAGGGTGATGGCCTCTGGACCTCCACCGATGCGGAACTGGTGGAGCGGGCCACCGCCGAGCTGGTGCAACTCGGACTCGCCGACCGTGCCGATGTCGTAGACGGCTGTGTGGTGCGGCAGAAAAAGGCCTATCCCGTGTACGACGACGCGTACGCGCAGCGGGTGCAGACCATTCGCGATGAACTCGCTCAGCGCTTCCCCAACCTGCACCTCGTGGGGCGCAACGGGATGCACAAGTACAACAATCAGGACCACGCCATGATGACGGCGTTGCTCACGGCCGAGAACATCGTGGCCGGCCACGCTCTCCACGACCCGTGGCGCGTCAACGAGGACGCCGAATATCACGAGGAAGGTGGCGCATCAGGCGAGCGGCTCGTGCCGCAGCGGGTGCGCTGACCGCGGCCCTACGTTGCGCGGGTAAGCATTCCTCATGCCTCGCACGATGACTCCGGCACAGGCGTCGGCGGTTCGGCTGTCGGCGGTCTCGAAGCGCTACGCCAACCACGTCGCCGTGGACCGGGTGTCGCTCGACATCCGTCCCGGTATCATCTTCGGCTTGCTTGGGCCAAATGGCGCGGGCAAGACCAGCACGATCCGCCTGATGCTGAACCTGATGCTCCCCGATGAGGGGCGCATCGAGATCCTCGGGTGCCCAGCCAGCGATCCGTCACTGGTGAACCGGCTGGGTTATCTGCCCGAGGAGCGCGGCCTGTATCGCAAGATGGAAGTGCGCCGCGTGCTGCGGTTTCTGGCCCGCCTCAAGGGCGTCGCCACGCGCGAGGCCGACCGGCGCATCGATTACTGGCTCGAGCGATTCACGCTCACGGGCGCTGGGCGCGACTGGGGCACGGCGAAGATCGAAGAGCTCTCGCGTGGCATGCAACAAAAGGTGCAGTTCATCGGCACGGTGCTGCACGATCCCGAGCTGATCGTACTCGACGAGCCGTTCAGCGGACTCGACCCCGTGAATGCGCAGGCGCTCAAGGACACCGTACTTGACCTCCGCCGACAGGGACGCACGATCGTGTTCAGCACGCACCTGATGGACGTGGCGGAGCGGATGTGCGATGCCGTGGCGATCGTCGACTGCGGGCGGATTGTGCTGAACGGGGAGATGCGCGACGTGAAGGCGGAGCACCAGGGCGCCGCACGGGTGGCCGTGACCTTCGATTCCGGCAGCGGCGAACAGGCGCGGGCGATTCTCGCCGACCGCACGCTGGTGGCTGAGATCGACCATCATGGCAACCACCTCGAGATCACGCTCGCTGATGGGGCGTCGTCGCAGGGGCTGCTCGAACGCCTCGTCGCGTCGCAGGTGCCGATTGCCCGTTTCGACCGGCTCGAACCGTCGCTGCATCAAATTTTCTTGCGGCGCGTCGGTGCCTCAGGCGTCGAGGCGGGGATGTCGGGCCATGGATAAGCTGCTGGCAATCATCGGACGGGAATTCAGCGAGCGGGTTCGGTCGCGATGGTTCATCCTCACGACGCTGTTCGGACCGTTGCTGCTCGCGGCCCTGCTGATCGGGCCGCCGTGGTTGGCAATGCGCAGCCGGGCTGACGTGGATGTGGCGAAGGTGCTGATTGTCGATGCCACCGGCACCGCGCTGGGTTCGGCCGTCGCCGTCGATCTTGCGGGCGGCGTGCTGGGCACGGCGACTCCTCCGCGCGTGCTCGAGGTGAACGCTGCCGTGCTGGCGGCGACCACGGACTCGCTGCGCGGGCGCCTGCTGGCCAAGGCGATTCCGGGGCTATTCATCCTGTCGCGGGAAACGATCGACGACGGACAGGCCGAGCTGTTGCTCCCCTACGGCAGCGCGTTGGGCGTGTCCGAACGACTCGCCGCGTCGCTGGAGCGGCAGTTACGTCAGGCTCGGCTCGTGGCGATCGGGGTGGCCGCGCCGGATGCCGCGTATGTGGCGCAACTGCGCATCAAGGTCCGCACCACCCAATTGGGGAGCGACGGTCAGGAGGCGAGCGCCCGCGTGAACATGCTCGTCGGATTTTCGGTGGCGATGCTGTTGTACGTCGCGATCGTGCTGTACGGCCAGATCGTGCTGCGCAGCGTGGCGGAAGAAAAGCAGTCGCGCGTAGCGGAAGTCGTGCTGGCGAGTGTGCCGGCTCGCGTGCTGCTCTCGGGCAAGATTGTCGGGATCGGTGGCGTGGCGATGCTGCAGCTGGGCATCTGGACGAGCGCGCTGGCCACGTTGCTGGTGAACCGCGGGCGCATCTTCGCGATGCTCGGCCTGAGCGGGACCAGCGTGGCACTGCCCCCAGTGCATTTGAGCGATGTGCTGTTACTGGGCGCGTACTTCGTGCTCGGCTACGTGCTGTACGCCTCGCTCTTTGCGCTGGTGGGGAGCATCGCCAGCTCGGAGCAGGAGGCACAGCAGGCGCAGACGCCGGTGCTGATGCTGCTCGTATCGAGCATCGCGCTGTTACAGACCGCGCTGCAGGATCCGAACGGCACCGTGGCCACCACGCTGAGCATGATCCCCTTTTCCGCTCCGATCATGATGCCGCTGCGACTGGGACTTGCCGACGTGCCGACACGCCAGATCGTGGTCTCGGTGGGAGGGCTCTTGCTCACCACCGTGGCCTGCTTGCTCGCGGCCGGCCGCGTGTACCGCACCGCGCTGCTCATGTACGGCAAGCGTCCGACGCTGGCCGAGATCGCCCGGTGGATGTGGGCCGCTGACTGACCCGACGGCGGGCCGGAATCCGGAGACATCGCCGCCGCAGATCTGCAGCGATTACGCCGCGCAGTACTGATCGAATGCGCCGGCGAGATCCTGGGCGATTTGCTGCGCGCTGCGGCCTTCGATCTGGTACCGCTCAAGCATGAACACGACATCGCCGTCCTTGAACAGCGCGATGGACGGGGAGCTCGGCGCATAGCCGGTGAAGTACGACCGCGCGCGATCAGTGGCTTCGCGGTCCTGGCCGGCGAACACGGTGGTGGAGACTTCGGGCTTGGTCGCGTTGGCGAGCGCCATGGCGATCGCCGGGCGGGCGTTGCGCGCGGCGCACCCACACACGGAGTTCACTACCACGAGCGCGGTGCCTTTGTGCTCCTGCAGCAGGGCGTCCACGGCGTCGGCGGTGCGGAGTTCCTGCACGCCGAGACGCGTGAGTTCTTCACGCATGGGCTGGAGCATGTACTCGGGATACATCATGGGTGGGTCTCCTAGAATTCCGGAATGTCTTCGCGCGGCTCCCGCACGAGGGCGAGGATCGCCGCCTGCGGCACCACGAGATACTGCTCGTTTTCGAACGTGATTTCGACGGCGGCCTTTCGGAAGAAGAGCGCGAAGTCGCCGACCTGCGCCTGCATGGGCACGAAGCGCGCCTCCCGACCGGAGCCACCGGAAATCCGCCAGGGCTCCTCGCCCTGGTCGGTGAGCTCCGGCAGCGCGAGGCCGGGGCCGGTGGAGACGATCTCGCCACCCTGCACCGCCTGATTATCGATGGCCGTGGGAGGCAGATAGAGGCCGACTTTCGAGCGCTGGTCGCCTTCCTCGGTTTTGACGAGAACGCGGTCACCGACCACGATCAGACGTTTGTGCTTGCGATTCATGTACTCCTGACACGCGCTGGGGTTCACCTGAGAATCTAATCCGTGGGCTGTGGGCTGTGCATCAGCCCCCCCAGCGCCATCTCGCCCGATCGAGTGCCGCGCGGTCAGCCGACGACCGCGAACGCCGAGGCGGCCGCGTGCACGCCGTGCCACTGTGCTTCTTCGAAGAGGCTCAACCCACTCAGGTCGGCGTGCGCTACGAACATCCGCGGCGCGGGCCGCCACGCGTTGAGCGCGGCCAAGCGGCCGAGGACGCCCGGCGTGGGCCGCGCCATGGCGTGCCCCCAGCGCATGATGTCGATGCGCGCCACGCAGTCGGCGATGTCGCCGTGCGCGCGCGAGAGATCGGCCAGGATTTCGTCGCGCCAAGCGCTCCACGGCCGCTGCTGCACATACTGTCGCGCGTCGCGTGCGGAGCGGTCGACCACGGCGTGATACCACGTCCACACCGTGCGATCGGGCGGCGTGCCGAGGCCTTGGTGCGCGGCGTTCACGTAGCCCAGCGATCGACTGCCGTAGATCACGTTGTCCCACGCCAGCTCGGCGCCCACCGATGCCGGCGGCCGATCGATCACGAGGTTGGCCACCACCCACGGCGCGTACTCGTGTGTCACGGGAAGCGTGACGCCTTCGCATACCCGCGGCAACACGACCAGCGGCGCAGACCAGATCACCACGTCGGCCGTCACGCGCTCCGATGGCGTATCGACGATCCAGCGGTTGCCGACGCGCGCAATCTGCCAGGCGGGTGCGCCGGTCACGATGCGCGCGCGCCCGTCGGCATGCGTACGCGCCGACAGCCGCTGCGTGAGCTGCTGCGCGATGAAGTCGTTGCCTTCGGGCCAGGTGAGTGGCCCCTGCTCGTCGGCCTCGCGACCGGCAAAGTAGTGCACGGCCGCCCAGGCGCTGGCCTGACTGAGCGACGCCCCGTAGTCGTCGCGCGTACCGTACTCCACCCACCAGCGCAGCGCCGGGGCATCGAAGCCTTCGCGCGTCATCCACTCCAGTGCCGTGTGCGTGTCGAGCGCATTCACGGCTGCGGCCTGCTTGGCGGCGGCTCCACCAGCGCGCTGCGCGGCCAGGCGACGCGCGTGCCCGTCGGCGCTGGGCACGCTGAACATGCCCGTATTTCGCCACTCGGCCATGCGCTCCTCGAACCGACGGAACTGTTCGCGGTGCGCCCGCGACATGGCATCGGTGGGCTCGAGCCCCTCGTGCCAACGGCCGTGTTGCCAGATACGCTCCTGCGGCGTGTGACAGAGCACGCGCTCATCCCATACGCCATCGGCACCGAGCACACCGAGGTCGCGAAACAGCTGACGCACGTGCACCGCGTCGACGGACGGCACCGGCACGTAATGCGCGCCCCAGGGTGCGCGCTGTCCGCGATAGTCGGCCGAGCGCGCATTGCCGCCGGTGCGGGCGTCCATTTCCAGCAGCGTCCAGTCGTGCATGCCCAAGGCATCGAGCCGCCACGCCGCCGAGAGGCCGCCCATGCCGCCCCCCACGATCGCCACCTTTACGCGTCGTTGGGCGCCCCGTGCCGTGCGATCGCGCAGGCGCGCCCGCGCGGTGCCATCGCGCAGCAGGTGGCCCTCCGCGCTGCCATCGGGCACGAAGCCGCCGCCGATCACGCGGCCCTTGGCTGTCAGTCCCACCAGCGCCGGCGCTGCCACGATGACGCCGAGGGTCCGCAGGAAGTCGCGACGCGACGGGATCATCGAAACAGGTTCACCGGTTGATCGCGTCGAACTCGTGCTCGTAGTAGCGCACGAGGACCTGATCATTGAGCCGGTTCGCCAGCGCCGGCACGCGCTGCATGTCGGCGGGAAAGTCGAACAGCGCGGGCACCGTGGACGCGGTGAGATAGCGCAGTCCGTCGGGCAGCGTGGCCGGCGGCGCATAACTGCTGAGCCCCGCGATTACGAAACCCCACTCGCCGAAGCTCGGTACGTACACGTGATACGGCCAGGTGCGCAGTCCGGCGCCTTCGAGCGTGGTGACGATGCTCCAGAACGACTGGCGTGCGAACATCGGTGACGTGCTCTGCACGACCAGGAAGCCGCCCGGCGCGATGTGCTGCTTCACCAGTCGATAGAATGCACTCGTGTAGAGCTTGCCTACGTGGTAGTTGGACGGATCGGGGAAATCGATCACCACGAAGTCGAACTGCACCGCCGAGCTGTCGAGCCAGGTGAAGGCATCGGCGTTCACCACCTGTACTCGCCGGTCGGTGAGTGCGCCAGCATTGAGGCCAGTGAGACGCGGATGCTGCTGAAACAGCGCCGTCATCCCTTCGTCGAGGTCGACCAGCGTGATCTGCTGCACGTCGGGGTACTTGAGGATCTCACGCACCGCGAGGCCGTCGCCGCCGCCCAGCACCAGCACGCGGCCGCGCACGGTCGCCGCCGACAAGCCGGGGTGCACGAGTGCCTCGTGATAGCGGTACTCGTCGCGCGAGGCGAACTGCAGGTGCCCGTTCAGATACAGCCGCAGGTCATCCTTCCAGCTGGTGAGCACGATGCGCTGGTAGCGCGTGTCCTTCGCCAGGATGATCGGGTCGGCATACATGCCTTCTTCGGCGAGCGTCGTGATGCGCTGCCCCTTCCAGAGGCCGGCACCGAGCACGAGGAGCGCGAGCACGCCACCAACGCGGAGCGCATTCTTGCGCGGCAACACATCGCGGAACAGCCACGTGCTCCAGAGTCCCACCATCACGTTGATCACACCGAACAGCAGCGCTGAACGCACGAGGCCGAGGCGCGGCACCAGCAGGAGCGGAAAGAGCAGCGAGGCAAAGAGCGCACCGATGTAGTCGAACGTGAGCACGTTGGCGACGACATCCTTGAAACTGAAGCGATCCTGCAGAATGCGCATCAGCAGCGGAATCTCGAGCCCCACGAGAATGCCGATGAGCAACACGATGCCGTACAGCGTGGGACGGAAGGCCTCGGTGTACGCGAAGGCGAGGAACAGGATCAGTGATGACAGCCCGCCAACCACGCCCACAAGCATTTCCACCAGCACGAAGCGCGTCACGAGCCCGCGCGTGACAAAGCGCGAGAGCCAGCTGCCGATGCCCATCGCGAACAGGTACGTGCCGATGACGGTCGAGAATTGCGTCACGCTATCGCCGAGCAGGTACGACGCCAGCGCGCCGGCTACGAGCTCATAGATGAGTCCACAGGCGGCGATGAGACAAACAGAGATGAACAGCGCGAGCGACACTAGTGAATAGCGGCAGCGACGATGATGCCGAGGGCAATCGCGACAGAGCCCATGAGAATGGCCGCCGCCGTGTTCTTCTTCACGCCGATCTCATCCCACAGTTTGCCGGGGGTGAGCAGGTCGATGATGACGAAGGCGAGGATGAACATCACGACGCCGATGAGCGCGAAGGCGCCGGAGTTGAGCACGTTCTGAAGGAACTGATCCATCACGAGATCCTCATTTGCCGCGGAGCGTGCGCCCCGGGATGTA
>CAIUOO010000143.1 GCA_903900795.1 uncultured Gemmatimonadota bacterium
TACGGCATCGTGATGGCCGGCAACGACATGGGCACGGACAGCGAGAGCTACCTGTATTGCGCGGCGTATGGCAACGGCAACTTCATCGTGCGCGGCATGGGCCCCGCGCCGTTCCAGATGAACGGACCGCGTGGTGGCATGAGCGAGGCCGTGCATAAGGCCGAAGCGAAGGGCAAGCCGGTGACGCAGGAGATCGCGCTGCAGGTGAAGGGCGACAAGGTGTCCTGCATCATCAACGGCACCGAAGTGGCGAGCTACAGCAAGGCCGAACTGGTCGCGGCTGGCAAACTCAAGAGCACCGATGGCGTGGTCGGCTTCCGTATGGGTCACAACACGGATGCGCACATCGCCGGCTTCTCGATCGGCAAGCCGTGAGTCATACCGACACGGCGGCGCGCCAGCTGGACCGGCTCCGCGTCGCCGTCGTCGGGGCTGGTGCCATTGGCGGCGTGCTTGGCGCCCGACTGCAGCAGGCCGGCCACGACGTCGCGTTCATCGCCCGCGGCGCGACGCTGGACGCGTTGCGTTCGCGCGGGCTTATCCTCGAAAGCATCGATGGCGATCTCACGTTGCCATCGGTGCAGGCGACGGATGATCCGCACCGCGTGGGCGTGGTCGATGTCGTTCTTGTCTGCGTGAAGGCGACGCAGGTGGAGAGCCTCGCCCCGTCGCTCAGGCCGCTCGTGGGGCCGGCCACGGCGGTGATTCCCGTGCAGAACGGGGTCGAAGCCAGCGAACTGCTGGCCACCGCGCTCGGCGAGGGGAATGTGCTCGAGGGGCTGGGCCGGGTGCTCGTGGAGCAGGTGGCCCCGGGGCACATCCGGCACACCGCCGTCACCCCCATCATCGAGTTCGGCCGTCGGGCCGGGGCGCCGGAGCAGTCGGCGGCGTACGCCCAGATTCCCCGCTTCGCCGCCGCCCTCCGCAGTGCCGGCCTGGTTGCCCAACTGCCCGACGACATGGGCGTCGCCCAGTGGGAGAAGTTCCTGTTCATCGAGCCCATCGGCGCCGTCGCAGCTGCCGCGCGCGTACCGTTCGGTATCGTACGATCGATGCCGGCCTCGCGAGCTGTGATTGACGCGGCACTGCACGAAGTGCGAGAGGTGGGCCGGGCCGTAGGTGTGGCGTGGCCACCCGACGTCATCGATCGTGTGTGGGGGCGCTACGATAGTTTGCCGGCGGACGGTTCGACCTCGATGCAACGCGATCTGATGGCGGGTCGGCCGTCCGAGTTCGAATTGCAAACGGGCGCGGTCGTGCGCATCGGCCGGGCGTATGGCGTACCGACGCCGGTGCATGACGTGCTGTACGCGGTACTCTTGCCCACCGCGCAGCGCGCACTGACCTGAGCGGTACCACACGAAAATGAACCCGTGGCGCGCGGTGATCGTCCTCGAGACGGTCACCGCGCGTTGCTTGTTCTCACGTATGTGATCACGTACGCAGGCCCACGAGTTGCAAAGTTTCTCAGCGACTTTCCGAATCCCGACGTAGTTTTCCCGGATATCCGGCCTCCCGTCCTGCCGGATCATCGAACGAGTTGGCAGCGCGACGTCATCGCACGTCGCAGTCCTCAGGAGTAGCCGGCATGAAGCTTCTGCTCGCGTTGTCTGGAATGATCACGTCGGCGACGATGATGGCATCGTCGTCATCGCCGACCATTCCGGTCCCGACAACATCCACCACACCGTCGTCGCACGCGGCCGTCGCGACGTCGGTATCCTCGGCGAACGCCGCGATACCGGCCACCCATCCGGTGCTGCGTCCCATGCGCCCCACCAACACCACGGGGCGCGCGTTCACGCGTGCATCCGCCGGTGCGCGCGGGATCACGATGGGTGCGCTCGATGATGTCGTGCAGCGCTACTGCGCCGGGTGTCACAACCCCACGCAACGTCGCGGCAATCTCGATCTCAAGAGCTACTCGGTCACGTCGGCCACCGCCGAGTTGCCGACCTCCGAGAAGATGATCCGCAAGTTGCGCGCGCAGATGATGCCGCCGCCCGGATCGAAGCGCCCCACCGGGGATACCCTCGAGGCGTTAGTGGAGACGCTGGAGCGCGTCGTCGATGGCGCGGCGCCGGTGAATCCGGGTACGCGCACCTTCCAGCGGCTGAACCGCCCCGAGTACGAACGCGTGATCCGCGATCTGCTCGGTCTCCAGGTGACGTCGGGTGACTGGCTGCCGCTCGACACCAAGAGCGCGAACTTCGACAACATCTCCGACGTGCAGTCGTTGTCGCCCACGCTGCTCGAGGGCTACCTGAACGCGGCCGCCGCGGTGAGCCGCATGGCGATCGGCGATCGCCATGCGCCGGTCGGGCAGGCCACCTATAAAACGTCGCCGTTCGCGTCGCAGCATCCGTGGGATCACGTGGACGGCACGCCGTACGGCACGCGCGGCGGTATGGTCCTGCTGCACACGTTCCCGGCCGATGGTGAATACGAATTCCGGTTGAACGTCGGCGGTGGCGTCGGTCGCCCGGTGGAAGATCTCGACATCTCCATCGACGGCGAGCGCGTGGCGTTGCTGCGCTACGATCGCGGCATCGCGCGCAATGGCGAATCTGCCGACGCACCGTTGGGCGCCGACTTCATTCGCAGCGAACCGATCAAGGTGAAGGCGGGACAGCACAAGGTTTCCGTCGCCTTTGCCAAGGCGGCCGAAGGGCCGTACGAAGATCTGATCAAGCCGCATGAATGGTCGCGCGCCTCGAGCGGCACCGGTGCCGCCGGTACCACCGAGCCGCCGCCACTCATGGAAGTGTTCGTGGCCGGTCCGTATCGGGTGACGGGTGTGTCCGACTCACCCAGCCGCAAGCGCATCTTCAGCTGTGCGCCGACAGCGGCCGCATTACAGCGCGCCTGCGCCGAACAGATTTTCACGCGCCTCGGCACCCGCGCCTATCGTCGTCCACTCACGGCGAACGACAAAGCGAGCCTGATGAAGTTCTACGATCAGGGCGCGAAGAACGGCGGCGACAACGCCTTCGAAGAAGGCGTGCGGCTCGGCGTGCAGGCCATGTTGGCCAGTCCGTACTTCGTGTTCCGCTTCGAGAAGGAGCCCACGACCACCGCCGCCGGCACCGACTACAAGATCGACGACCTCGAGCTTGCCACGCGGTTGTCCTTCTTCTTGTGGAGCACGATCCCTGACGATCGCCTGCTGGCCGCGGCGCGCGCGAAAACGCTGCACACACCGGCCGTGTTCCAGGCGCAGGTGAAGCGCATGCTCGCCGATCCGCGCGCCGATGCACTCGCCACGCGCTTCGCCGCGCAGTGGCTGCGCCTGCAGGATCTCGAGAAGGTGCACCCCGACGCGTTCCTGTTCCCTGACTTCGATCTCAAGCTCGCGCAAAGCATGCAGCGCGAGACGGAACTGTTCTTCGAGGACGTGGTGCGCAACGATCGTAGTGTGCTCACGATGTTCACGGCCGATTCGACCTTCGTGAACGAGCGGCTGGCGAAGCACTACGGCATTCCGAACGTGACCGGTGAAGGCTTCCGCAAGGTGGCCTACGCCGACGATCAGCGTCGTGGTGTGCTCGGTCATGGCAGCGTGCTGGTGCAGACGTCGCTCGGCAATCGCACGTCGCCGGTGCTGCGCGGCAAGTGGGTGATGGAAGTGCTGCTGGGCACGCCGCCACCACCACCGCCGCCCAACGTGCCCGACCTCGAACAGACACAGGGATCGAAGGAAGGCAAGCAGCTCACGACGCGCGAACGCATGGAACTGCACCGCGCCAATCCGACCTGCCGCTCGTGCCACAACTTCATGGATCCGATCGGCCTTGCGCTCGACAACTTCGACGTGACCGGCAAGCTGCGCTATCGCGAGAACGGCGCGCTGCTGGATACGCGTGGTCAGCTCTACGATGGCACCGCCCTGACCACGCCGATCGATCTCAGCAAGGCGCTGCTGAAGCGGCCGACGCCGCTGATGCGCAACTTCACCGAGAACCTGATGGCGTACGCGTTGGGCCGTCGCGTCGAAGACTACGACCAGACGACGGTGCGCACGATCACGCGCGACGCCGAGCGGAACAAGTACAAGTTTTCATCGTTCGTGATGGGTGTAGTGAACAGCAAGGCCTTCCATAGCAAGCGCGCCGAGCCGGTGTCGGCTGATGCGTCTCATAACTGATCCGACTTCCACGGAGATAGACCCATGTCGTTCATGACGCAGAAAGCCCTCCCTCGCCGCACCTTCCTTCGCAACATGAGTGCCGTCATCGCACTCCCGTATCTCGATGCGATGGAACCGGCCGGACGTTTCCTGGCCAAGGTCGGCGGTGCCGGTGCGCCGCTCACCGGTCACAAGCGCCTCGTCACCATCGAATCGGTGCACGGTGCGGCCGGCTCGAACACCTGGGGCGCCTCGAAGTATCTGTGGGCGCCGAAGGGTGTCGGTCGCGACTTCACGCTCAACCCCGAAGGCGCGCTGGCGCCGATGGACGCGTGGAAGCACAAGATGTCGATCATCAGCAACACCGACGTGCGCATGGCCGAAGCATTCGACGCGCCGGAAATCGGCGGCGATCACTTCCGCTCCAGCGCGGTGTTCCTCACGCAGTCGCACCCCAAGCAGACACAGGGCTCCGACCTGTACGTGGGCACGTCGTTCGACCAGATCGTGGCGCGCAAGATCGGACAGGACACGCCGATCCCGTCGATGCAGCTGTGCATCGAGAATCTCGATCAGGCTGGCGGTTGCTACTACAACTACGCGTGCGCGTACACCGACACGATCAGCTGGGCCTCGCCCACCGAGCCGCTGCCGATGATCCGGAATCCCCGCGCCGCCTTCGATCTGCTGTTCGGGGCCGGCACGAGCAATGCCGACCGTTCGGCCCGTCGTAAGGACAACGGCAGCATCCTCGACTGGGTCGTCGGTGAGATGTCGTCGCTCAAGCGCGAACTCGGCCCCACCGACCGCCGTCGCGTGGACCAGTACCTCGAGAACGTGCGCGAACTCGAGCGTCGCATCCAGAAGGTCGAAGCGAAGAACGCCAGCGGCGACGAGCGCCTGCTGCCGGAAGCGCCGGCCGGCGTACCCGATTCGTTCGAAGAGCACATGAAGCTGATGTTCGACATTCAGGTGCTGGCGTTCCAGTCGGACATGACGCGCGTGTTCTCGTTCAAGACCGGTCGCGACGCCTCCAGCCGCACGTTCCCAGAGTCGGGCACGAACAAGGGCTTCCACCCGGCGTCACACCACGGTGGACGCGAGTCGGCGATTCTCGAGTTCAATCAGATCAACCGCTATCACATGTCGATGCTGCCGTACTTCCTGCAGCGTCTCGAAGAGACGAAGGAAGGCGACGGCACGATGCTCGACAACACGACGATCATGTATGGGTCGCCGATGGCCGACGGCAACATTCACAACCATCGCCGCTGCCCGCTGCTGCTCATGGGTGGCGATGCGAATCTCGTGCCGGGTGGCACGCACCTGCGTGCGCCCGACGGCACGCCGATGGCCGACGTGATGCTCTCGCTGCTCCACAAGTACAACATCGATGTGCCCAGCTTCGGTGACAGCCTGTCGCCGTTCGCGCTCTACGTCTGAGGCGAGCCATGATCGATCGAAACGGACTCCGGGTTGGTGTAGCCGGTGCGCTCGTGTTGTGGTCGGGCGCGCTGTCTCCACTGTCGGCACAGGATGCGAAGCCGGTGGTGCGGGTAGCCACGGCCAAGTCGGACACGAAGCCGGCCAGTCGCGACACACGTGTGGCGCCGGCCGTCGCCGACGCGGCGATGCAGGGCGACCTCGCGAAGGTGCGCGCGCTGCTGGCCCAGCAGAGCGACGTGAACGTGGCGCAGGGCGATGGCATGACCGCGCTCCACTGGGCGGCCGATCGCGGCGATGCCGCCATGACGGCACTGCTGCTGCGTTCGGGTGCGAAGCTCACCGGCACCACGAGGAACGGTGGCTACACGCCGCTGCATGTGGCAGCTCGCGCCGGGCATGGCGCGGTGGTCCAGGCGCTGCTGGCGGCCGGCGCGGATGTGAAGACGCTCACGGCCACGGGGGCCACGGTGATGCACCTCGCGGCGGCCGCGGGTGATGCAGCGTCGGTGAAGGCGTTGCTGGCGAAGAAGGCCGATCCCAATGCCCGCGAGGCGGCGTGGGGACAAACGCCGCTGATGTTCGCGGCGGCCGAGAATCGTGGCGAGGCCGCGCGCGCGCTGCTGGCGGGTGGCGCCGACGCGTCGATCCGCAGCAAGATGGTCGATCTCACCGAAGAGCTGGCGCGTCAGCAGGCGGCGGCCAAGAAGCGGAACGAGGTGCTCTTCTCCTATCTGCCGCAGAAGACGCGCGACTCGATTATCGATGCCTCGGCCAAGGCGGCAGAGAAGCTGATGGCCGACGCGGCGGCGGCGCGGAATCGGGCGGCTGCGACGGCGGGGATGGCGGTCGCCGCACCCGCGGTCGCCGCACCCGCGGTCGCCGCACCCGCGGTCGCCGCACCCGCGGTCGCCGCACCCGCGGTCGCCGCGGCCCCGGCTCCCAAGGCGGATCCGGCGCTCCGCGGCTACAAGATTGGGGTCGCTGCTCCGCCTACGAATGATTTGACGCCGGCGCAGATCCAACAGGCGATCGAAGCCGGTCGTGCGCTCTTTTCCGGCGGCCCGGTAGCCAAGACCACCGAGTCGGCCGAGTTGTTCGAAGGCCAGGTGTCCGGTTACGAAGCCACGGTTGGTGGCATGGGTGGCCTTACTGCGCTGCATCATGCGGCGCGTCAGGGCAACATCGATGTGGCGATGGCCATTCTCGATGGCGGCGCCAATATCGATGAAGTCACCACCAGTGACAGCACCACGGCGCTGTTGATGGCGGCGATCAATGGGCAATTCGATTTGGCGATGGCGCTCGTGAAGCGCGGTGCGAGTGTGAAGATCGGCAGCAGCGCCGGCCTTACGCCGCTGTATGCCGCGCTGAATACCATGTGGGCGCCGCGCTCACGGTATCCGCAGCCGCAGGCCGTCCAGACGCAGAAGGTCACCCATCTCGAACTGATGGATGCGATGCTCAAGTCGGGGGCCGACCCGAACGTCCGCTTGAAGAAGAATCTCTGGTTCTTCGCGTACAACAATTGCGGCAACGCCAACTGCGGCCTGGAAGCGCTCGATGGCACCACGCCGTTCTGGCGCGCGGCGTACGCGGTGGACGTCGAGGCGATGAAGATGCTGAAGGCGCGCGGAGCCATCGACACGCTGCCGTCGGTGCGTCCGGTGGCGGCCAATCGTGCCAATCGCGCGCGCATTGCGGGTGGTGCCGGTGGGGCTGGTGGTCCGGGTGAACTGCCCGGGGCGTTTGTGATACCAAAGGACATCGACTCGGCGTCGAAAGCGGTACCGCCCGGTATCGGGGTCTATCCGATTCACGCCGTGGCCGGTGTCGGCTACGGCAACGGGTTCGCTGGCAACTCCCATCGGCATGCCGCCGACGGATGGATGCCGGCCATGAAGTACGTAGTCGAGGTGCTGCATGGCGACGTGAATCAGCGCGACGTGAACGGCTACACGCCGTTGCATCACGCCGCCGCGCGCGGCGACAACGAGATGATCACCTATCTCGTGAGTAAGGGCGCCGATCCGAAGGCCGTGGCCCGCAACGGCATGACCACGGTGGACATGGCGAACGGTCCCGTGCAGCGTCTGCGTCCGTTCCCCGACACGATCCAACTGCTCGAGAAGCTGGGCGCCAAGAACAGCCATCGCTGCGTGGCCTGCTGATCCTCGGCAGTCCGTTCGATACGACAACGCGGCGCCGTCACGAATGACGGCGCCGCGTTGTCTATTCGCGCATCTTCAGCAGTGCCTCAGGGCTTCTTTTCGCCGGCCAGCAGCAACCCCATGTGATCCTGGGCCTGCTGCAGCGCCCCTTCTCCGTCGCCCCAGCCGATGCGGCCATCGGCATTGTTGTCCGAGCCCGCGACGAGCTGCTCACAGATGGACACCAGCTGCGAGACGAGCGAGGCGGCCGCCGCCGCGGTGGTCGCCGCCTGAATCTGCTTGGCGATCGCGATCGCCTGATCGCCACGCGCCATGGCACTCCGCGCGGCGGTGGCCACATGCACTGCGTGGCTTTTCACGTTCGCCGACGCCGTGGGGTCCTTGGCCGCGAGCTCCACATGCTGTGCGATGCCACCGGCTGCGCGCTTCATGCCGAAGCCCTTGCCGGGGCCGCTGGGCGCCTGCGTGGGGTCGATCGCGTGAATCACGTGCCCGGCATGCGTTTGCATGGACGGCAGATTGTCCGGCGTGCGCGCGGAAAACGCGGCATGTTGCGCGGCGATTCTCGCCTCGGCGAGCGCCATCGGCAGGAAGCCTGACTTGTCGGGGGTGTCCATGAAGCTCGACACCACGTGTCCCAGATGGGTGCCCACCAGCCCGGGTGGCAGCGACGAGGCGGCGACGGCTCCCGGTGCCAGCGGCGCGGCGGCGATCACGCCCGGCAGCGGCGCGCCGGTCACATCGGCGAGGATGCTGTCAAACTGCGCCCGCAGTGTCGCATTGCTGCTCACCATGAAGCGGCGCTTCGAGAACACCGAGTCCGCCATTCCCTGCTTGGCCAGCGCCGCGGTGATCATCTCACGCTTCTTCTGCTGCAGTTCCAGCTGGGCCTCTTTCGTCTTGTTCCTTTGCTGGGCCGCTTTGTTGTCGCTCGAATCGTGAATCGCGGAGACGATCAGGTGCGCGTTTACCAGTGCGCGCACTTCGACCAGGGTGAGCGTGGGGGTGGCCGGCGGTGATGATGTGCTCTGTGCAGCGAGTGGCACGGCGGCCATGAGAGCAGCTGTGCAGGTCAGCGCCAGAACGGCGCGCGGGCGGACAGGGAGGGCCATGGTGTCCGGGAGGTGGGAGTCAATTGGCGACGCGTCGTTCACGCGCCCTGCGACACTATACGCATTCGACCCGCTCTCCGCTCTGGCGAAGACGCGTCTTCGGCAGCATCGTCCCGAATCCACTGATATGACCCCCGAGTCCTCCCACCGTTCAACCGTTCTGAGGCCCTGCCATGACCAAAGGCATTCTCCCGCGCGTGTCGCTCCGCCTCTCGCTCCGCGTTTCGATTCTGGGCGCCGCGCTGGCCAGCGCCGTGGCGTCCGTGGGGATGAGCGGCACCGCCAGCGCGCAGGGCGGCGCACAGTCCGCCGCCGCCCGTGATCCGCGCAACATGGGCGGCGGTACCTGCACGGCGAATCCGTACAACTGCGTCGACGCGGTGAATCCGCTCCCCGCCCCGAATACGGTGTGGATGGAAGAGATGACCTGGCTGGACGTGCGCGATGCCCTGAAAGCCGGCAAGACCACGGCGATCATCGCCACCGGCGGCATGGAGCCGAACGGTCCGTGGCTCGTGACGGGCAAGCACAACTACGTGCTGCACACGAATTGCGAGGCGATTGCGCGAAAGCTGGGCAATGCGCTGTGCGCCCCGATCGTGAAGTTCGTGCCCGAAGGCAGCATCAGCCCGGCCAGCGGACATATGGCGTCGCCCGGCACGATCAGCATGCGCGAAGAGACGTTCCGTATGCTCCTCACGGATCTCGTGCACAGCCTGAAGGCGCACGGCTTCACCCGCATCATCCTGATCGGCGACAGCGGCGGCAATCAGGCGGGACAGCGGTGGGTGGCCGACTCGGTCACGAAGCTCTGGCAGGGCGCGCCGATCGTGGCGCACATCCAGGAGTACTACGACTACGCCAGCGTGGCAAAGCACATGGAGCAGTTCGGCGTGAATCAGACGGTGGCCGAAGGGCTGCATGACGATCCGGAAATCTCGCTCAACATGTTCATCGACGACCCGAAGTCGATTCGCTACGACGAACGGGCAAAGGCGAAGCTGCTGACGATCAACGGCGTCTCGCTCGCCGACCGCAAGAAGGCGACGACGTGGGCCAAGCAGATTGTCGAGTTCCGCACCAAGGTCACGGTCGACGCGATCGACAAGGCTACGGCGAACAAGGGCACGTTGCCGGCGCCGCCGCGTCGCCCCGCGGGGAACTGAACGCACTAGCTTACAGGTATGTCGATACTTCGCTCCACCCGCCGGCACAGTCTGCTCGCCCTGACCGCTCTCGGTCTGGCCGCCTGTGCCGGTGATCGGGCCCCGGCATCGCAACCGCAGACCGGCACGCCGATCGTTTCGGTGCTTCCGCAGCTGCCCCAGATGTCGAAAGAACTGCGGGAAGTTGTGCCGCCGGATCTCGATCTCGCCTTCGACGCAGATTCCGTGCGCCTCACGATATCGGTGGAGCCGGGGGCCCGCGTGAACGCGTTGCTGCCCCCCGTCATTGAAGGAACCGACGGCCGTCGATTCCTCTTGCTCGCGCCCACCGTGACCGAGGACAGCGCCTACTTTGTGGAGCGCGCGTCAGTCATGGTGGCCCGGTCCGCGTTGCCCATCCGCGGCACACTGCGCACCAGCTTCTGTCGCAGCGACGAACGCCTCTGTCGCAGCGCCGAGCGCGCCGTGCTGCTCGAGGATCGGTAAGCCTCAAGCGCTCAAACAGCCAGAACACGGATTACACCGAAATCACAGAAACAACACAGATAAGCGAACAGCGCTTTTGGCTTATCTGTGTTGTTTTCGTTTAATCGGTGTGATCCGTGTTCTGGCTGTTGCTGTTGCTGTTGCCGGCCTCGCGGAGAACTACTTGACCCGCGCCCGCTCCAGCTTCGTGTTCATGCCGTCACGCGCTGCGAGAATCACCACGCCACCCGGGCCGAAGCCCACGATGGTGCGGTTCTCGGGGATCTGCACCCGATCGATCACCTCGCCCCTCCCGTTCACGACGTCGTATACTGCCCCACCGGCCTGTGGCTTCGTGGGAATCGTGCGGATCCAGATGTTGCCGTCGTCGTCGGCCTTCGCACTCGTGGCGAAAAACGCCGGCTGATAATCGGGGAGCTCGGTGGGCGACACGTAGTTGATCTGCGGGGCCATGATCTGCGGCGCTGCCCCGCCCCCCGGCCGTCCGCCGGCCGCGCCGGACGTTTCGAAGCGCATCACCATCGTCGGCGCTGCGCCGCCGGCCGCGCCACCGGTGCCGAGCGCGGCGCCGAACGCCGCCGCCATCGCGTTGCCCTGTCCAGGATTCGCCGCCGCCGCGCGATCGCGGATGGCCTTCACCGAGTCGATCAGCGCCACTTTCTGCTCGTCGGAGAGACGCTTCCAGTCGAACGCCATCTTGGGCGACGCCCGATGCGTGCCGTCGGGGGACATCCAGTCGATGTGGTAATCCTTGCCGCGAATCAGTGCGACGTCGCCGGTTGACGTGACGACCCAGTCATCAACCACGGGTAGCGGATTCACTTCGATCGAAATGCTGATCTTGCCGTCGTCACTGCGCGTCATGTTGGTGTTCGTCTTCGGGATCTTGATGAATCCCACCGTATCCACCGCGCGCGACTGCAGATTCACGCGCACGATCGCCATCGTGTCGGCGACCGACGGCATCGTGGGCGTTCCGCCAGCGCTCATCTGCATGCGGATCCCCGGCATGCCGCGATCCACCAGATAGCCGTTGCTGTAGTACGCGCCGGTGCCGAGTCCACCGGCGGCCAGCATCATCGCGTCCTGCGAGCGCGGCACCGACATCACCCGCCCGATCGTGCCCGCCGGGTCGATGACCAGCATCGACAGCGACGCCGCATCGACGAACAGCGTGGAGTCTCCACGAAACGCGATCAAGCTCCCAGACCGCGGGCCGTACGCATTCGCCGTGCTGCTGGTGGAATCGGCCACGATGCTGATGAGCTTGAACATGGAGTCGACCAGCAGCACGCGCCGGCTCGTGGCATCGTTGATCAGCAATCGGCCGCCGGGCAACGCCCGCACGTTGTTCACCATACCCAGCGAATCTGTGGTGCTGGCGTGCACCGCACCGAGTTGCCGGATGGGGGGACGCGCCTGCGGCCCCACGGCCTGTGCGCCCAGCGCCGACGCCAACGCCAGCGTCGTTAGAGTGAGCAGAGAAGCGCGATATCGAGTCATGAATGCCGGTCGGTAAGTGAGGTTGAACCAGGAAAGCACAGCGTGCGCAGCGGTCGATGCGCTCACTGGCGCATGATGATGGTTTGGGTTGCACCGCCTATGCCGCCGCCCATGATCATCGCGCCGCCGCCGGGAATCATCATGCCGCCGCCACCGCCCGACGTGGCGGAGCGGATCGACTTGAGGTAGCGATCGTCGAGCGCACTGGCCACGAACGGTGGCAACTTGCGACGCTGCACGTCGGTGAGCAGTGCCTTCACAGCCGGCGCGTATGTGCGCAGGATGTCGATGCTCGCTTCACGCGCCGTCACATATTGCGCGTAAATGCCGTCGTGCTCGTAGCGCGCGGGGAGGTCGGCGAACCGCTTCGCGATGGGAGCCCAGATGGAATCCAAACGCACCGTGTAGCGGCGGTTCATGGTGGCCAGACTGTCGGCCTGATCGGACGACAGCTTGAGGGTGTCCTGATCGCGCAGGATCGTGGCCAGCGGATTCGGCACGCCGCCGTTGCCGAACTGCGCCTTGATCATCGCTTCGCCCGCCTTCGTGCCCTTGGTGCGACGGCCGCGATCGAGCGACTGCGTGAGCAGCTGACGCTCGCGCGTGGGGCCGATGTCGTAGCGCAGCTGCGCGGTGATCGTGACCGGCGTGCGGAAGCTGTTGAACTGCGGGTTGGTGGCGCCGAAGCGCTGATTCACTTCGTACGTGTAGCGCTTGGTGGCCGGATTGAAGCCGCGCACGTACAGCAGCGACTGATCGAGGAACGGCTGCTGTCCCCAGCCCCGCAGGTTGTTCTCGCCGTGCAGCATCAGGTCGGCGGCGCCGAGCGGATTGGACACGTTGAACGACAGGTTGGCGCGCTGCGGCAGGCGCAGCTTGATCGGGTTGAACGAGATCGACAGGTTGGCCGAGCTCACCCA
>CAIUOO010000144.1 GCA_903900795.1 uncultured Gemmatimonadota bacterium
CTCTGGGTGTTGGAATCAGCTACCATGGCGGTTATGTCAGGCGCAGGGTCACAGGACACTTTCCCGTTCGTCCCACCGCGATCGTCGCACCGGAGCGGATGGGGATGGCGGATGTTACGGGCACTCCATCCATACTTGTCGCATTGGGTGCGCCAGCGCAGTGCTCGATCATCCACGTGCTGCCGCTGCGGAACAGCCGGAACTGCTCGGTGGCCATGAATCGCTCGAAATCAGCGCTCCACGTTCGGAATTGATTCCGACCGAATCGTGTGTCGAGGTTCACGGTAATCGATTGGCCGGACGGGCCGACGATGTCGATCACGCCGGCAGCGGGAGCGGGGGCCGCCGGGGGCGGCGGGGCCACCGGGGGCGGCGGCGAGTGTGGCGGCAACGTCCGGGGGGGTGCTGGCCGCGCCGGTGGTGCTGGTGGTGCCAGTACAGCTGGTGTCGCCGTCACCTCGGCTCGACGTCCGTCCCACTCGACGAGCTGTCCATTCAGCGCGCGCAACACCTGTTCGGCCGTGGGCCGCTTCGTGGCCTCCGGTCGGAGCATGCCATTCAGCACATGATGGAGGAAACCGCTGTCCCGCACCTCGGCAATGTCTCGCTGCACGACAATCGGACGTAATGCGCCGTTCTTAGCCAGTTCATCGTACGCCGCCATGTCCGCACACGGATGCCCACCACTCAGTAGCTCACCGATAATCAGGCCGCATGTAAAGACATCCGATGGCTTGGACGGCACGCGACCGGTGAGGTGTTCCGGCGACATGTAGCCGGGCGTTCCCACGTACCCCTCGAAGCCATTCCAAGGAGCCGCCTTCGCCTCGATCAGCGAAAAATCCATGTCGATCACACGGAGCTTGTACTTCGCAGCAATCGACGGCTCGGGCAGCAGATAGAAATTTTCGGGCTTCAGGTCGGTATGAATGATCCCCGCGCGATGGATGGCATTGATGCCCGCCATCATGACCCGCGCGAAGATCACCCGCTGGCTCCAGTCGTAGCCAGCAGGATTTTGCAGCACGCCTCGAAGATCGGTGCCTCCTTCGACCCACTCAAAGACCTGATAAAAGGCGCGCCGATTCCCATGCTGCTTGCGCTCAAAAAATTCAATGAACTCGTAACAGAGCTTCCGCGCCGCATCGTCCGCCTGGATACGACGCTTCAGCTCCTGTTGGTAATCCACGAATCCCTGATACCATTCAGAGGCGCCCCCGGGACGCTTGTATTTCTTGAAGAAGACCACACGCCCATCCGGCGACTGCGCCTTCCCCGGGAAAGCGAATGCGCCCGGATCGAACTCTTTCAGAATTCGATAACCTTTGATCTGATCATCCTGCTTGAATCGAATCCCGCTCGAGAATTCCGCGCTCATGGATAGCCTCTCAACGATCAGGCCAACTCAATGGCGGCGGATTTTGTCACGGTCTTCGCGAGTTGTGCCATGATCTTCTGGAAGGCGTTCGCGTCGGATGCCTTCGCACGGAGCGCCCCGACGGCAGCCACCATCGCCGCGCGCCCTTCCTCACCCGGTTTTCCGAGCCCAGCGAGTGCCGGCATTTCGGCCCGCGTCGCGACGAGATTGATCTCCGCCTTATCCGCCGCGGCCAGATCCATATACCCGTCCCAGTCCGGTACAAAACCGCAGAGAATGATGCGGTTCGCCATGAGTGCGGTGATCACATCGTCGACCGTCCCGCCCACGGCCTCTGGAATCGACATGGGCGTTTTAAAGGTCGCATCGGTGAAAAAGATGATGACCCGTGCCGCTGTCCCACGAGCGCGCCACCGATCGGGCAGAGCGCCGTCCTGCACGCCGGATTGGTCGAGCTTCGCCAGTGTGTAGAGGGCGTCTAGGAGTGACTCCGGCTCGTCTCCCCCACCGGATGCCATCATGGCGGGCGACGCCAACTGGGCCTGCACGCTGGCTACGTCACTGACGAACGGGTTGTCGATAAACCACGACGTCGGGTCATGCGCATGATCGCGATATCCGCAGACCTTCATACGCCAGTCGCGTACGGGACTCTCATTGTTCGCATCGGATGCCGACAATCCGCTGATAAAGCTTCCAATGCTCGATTTAACGGCGTCGATACAGTCCTGCATACTGCCAGACAGATCCAACAAAATGGCGATATCGACCACGCCCTTCACTTTTGGAGCTTCAGCCATAACAATTATCTCCGGACCAAGAAACTTGCCGCTCTCAGAACGAGCAGGCGATCAAGAAAGTCGAGCGATTCACGTTCGTCTCGAGGGGTCTGATGCTCCACTATCTTACCGCTCGACAAGAGGAAGGCAAGGCTGCCAAGACGATTGGGCTGACCGAAACCAGCCCATCGGGGGTACCGTCCTTCTCCCGTGATTGTACGATCGCGTGTGCGCATTGAGCGTTGAAGAGCGATGCTTGTATTGATTCCTTAAAACGAGGCGGCAATCGTGTCACACGATGCATCAGACGTTGCGACACAACTGATGTCCTCGGAGAGCGGCGTCACGGATACCTCTCCGGAGCGCGGCGGTGACGATTGCTCCCCGCCGCCCACACCGTCGACGGATTACGTGCCTCCGTCGCAATCGGCTATCACCTCACTCGAGCGAATCCGCACGGAGATGCACGACATCTTCGGACGTGCGGCGAAACGATTCGCCGCCGGAGATCTCGGGTTGATCGGATGGGGGCCGCCGCCGCGCGTTCATCAAATACACCCCGACCATCACGGGAAGACCTGGTATTTCGTTGGGGACATCCATGGTGATTTTCTCGCGTGGCACGTCCTCTTCGAGACGGTGCGCCGGGATCCGGACTTTCGATTGTGCTTTCTCGGGGATTTGGTTGATCGCGGCCCCATGGACATCGAGTGCGTGGCGGCAATCCTCGATGCGGCCGAACGCTATCCGCAGCAGATTCTCTGGATCGTCGGCAATCATGATGAAGCCATCAGGTTCACCCCCGGTGCGGAACGGCCATTTTCTGCGATCGTGGAGCCTGCGGAGTTCACCGACTGGTTAAACGCACCCACGAATGGCATTGGCGCTGACGACGCGCGCGCGTGGGGCCATCTGTTCATAGCGATTTGCAACTACTTGCCACGCGCCGCGCGGTTTCCAGACGGGTTGCTCGCAACGCACGGTGGGATTCCGCTCGCCGATCGCTGGCCGCATCTGACGACGATACTCGCCTTCGAACAAGACGGTGTCCTGAGTGACTTTACATGGACGCGAGCGACGTCTGCTCCCAAGAAGCTTGGATGGAAATTCGACCCTGCACGCCGCGCGACGTCATCGTCATTCGAATTCGGATACAAGGATCTCGAGGGATTTTGCGCCGCCGTCAGCGCCGTGTTTCCCATTACCGAGGTCATTCGCGGTCATGACCATGTGGACGGCGGCTATGAGCGACCGAGCGGCTATGGGGTGATCCCGCTGCATACGCTCAATGGGTTCGGATTTAACCATCTCACCAATTCGCTCGCTAACTACAAGCACGAATTGCCGCTGGGCGTGCGCCGCGCCGGATCGCCGTTGGAAATTACGCGCGTAACGTACTCAATAGATGAGTATCAGACGGTATACATGCCGATCGTGGCGCCAGTACCTGACATCGTTGCGACAAACGAGGAGCGTGCGGTGATCGACGAGTCCGGTGGTGGGTACCGGAACGGCCTTCCCAGTACTCTCGCTGAGTAGTCCATGCACGCACAGAACGTCGACTTTGTGTTGCTGGTTGATTGTAGCGAAAGCATGCGCCCGTGCTTCGGGCAGCTACGCGATCATCTGAATGACCTTTTGTATCCATTGCAGCATGCAAGCTTCCGCGTGCGGTTCGGGTTCATCGGGTATTACGCGGCGCTGGGGCTTCGTGGTCCGGTATATAGCCACACGTTCATCGGTGGTAGCGGACCAGACATGATGAGCAAATTGTACGGCACACCGGTGAATGCCGCTGACTTCTTTACCACCGACCCAAGCGCCGTCGCGCGCGTCCTAGGTGGCCTCGAGGCACAAGGCAATGAAGATACGCTGATGGCGATTGATACCGCCGCTGATTTTCCGTTTGGGCCGATGGAGTCGACCCGCCGTGTGATTGCGGTGTTCACCGACGAGCCGCTCGAAGCGGGCGTATCCGAACTCGCGCCGATCGCGCAGTTGCCGGCGCTCGTGCAGAAACTGATGGCGCGACGCATTCAACTGTTCGTGGCGGCCCCATATAGTAATGCGCTGGGCGATCTCGGTGCGGTGGATCGGGCAGAGATTGAAGCGGTTGATGGAGGAGACGGGCTCAAGTCAGTCGATTTCCGGAAGTTGCTGGCGCAGATGGCGAAGAGTATCAGCGTGTCCACGATACAAGCGGGTCGTGAACCGACTTGGCAGCGGGCCATTTACGGACAGGACCGCTTTACGGCGCACCCCTACATCCAAGGTACCGACACTCAACCCGACGATCTCGTTCGGCTGACAGCGCTCTCGGGCGGCAGAAACCGAAATGTCCTTCCTCGTACTATTTCGGAGTGATCTGTGAATACACAGAACGTCGACTTTGTGTTGCTGGTTGATTGCAGCGAAAGCATGCGCCCGTGCTTTGCGCAGCTACGTGACCATCTGAATGACCTGTTATACCCATTACAGCAGGCGAACTTCCGCGTACGGTTCGGGTTCATTGGCTATGCCGCGGCGCCCGGACGTGGTGGGCCGGTGTACGATCATACGTTCATCGGCGGTAGCGGGCCGGACATGATGCGAAAATTGTACGGCACACCGGTCAATGCCGCAGACTTCTTCACCACTGACCCGAGCGCCGTCGCGCGCGTGCTCGGTGGCCTCGAGGCGCAAGGCAATGAAGATACGCTGATGGCGCTCGATATCGCCGCTGATTTTCCGTTTGGTCCGACAGAATCGACCCGCCGTGTGATTGCGGTGTTCACCGACGAGCCACTCGAAGCGGGGGTATCCGAACTCGCGCCAGTCGCGCAGTTGCCGGCGCTCGTGCAGAAGCTGATGTCGCGACGCATTCAACTATTCGTGGCTGCCCCATACAGCGATGCGTTGGGCGATCTCGGTGCGGTGGATCGGGCAGAGATTGAAGCGGTTGATGGAGGAGACGGGCTCAAGTCAGTCGATTTCCGGAAGTTGCTGGCGCAGATGGCCAAGAGTATCAGCGTGTCCACGATGCAAGCGGGTCGTGAGCCGAGTTGGCAGCGGGCCATCTACGGGCAGGACCGGTGGACTTCTGATCGGTCAATCACGGAATCGAGCCGCCGCACGGTCTTGTCAGTGGGTGAGTCTGTCCGTCTTTCCTCGAACGAGCCGATTACGAACGTGAATGTTCGTCTTCAGTGGACCGCGGCGGTCGACCTCGACCTGCACGCGTTCTACCGCAGCTCCGCCGACGGTCAAGCACACGTGTATTTCGCTAGCCGCAGCGGGACCGATATCGTCCTTGATACAGACGCCGGAATCGGTGACAGAGGAGGGCACAACGAGGAGAATATTACGATCTCCTGGCTTGATGGCTTCGACGAAATTCTCTTCGCGACGAAGATTTTCGCCAAGGGCGGCTCGTACGCCGACTATGATGGGCGCGTCTCTATTCAGACCAGCAATGGCGACGATGTCACCGTGCCCCTCACCGCGACACGTCGGGCAGACTGGTGTGTCATTGCGAAGCTCGAACGCGACGGACAGGGCGGACACCAAGTGACGAACCTGAACGCGGTAACCGATCGGGAACCCCACGTGGACGCCTTTTAGCAGCGCCAGATTCCTTCCGGCGTTGGCTCGGTTCACGACATGGAGTGACGAATGCATCCGCTGCACGTATCCCGCTTATCACGACTCAGGCGGATCATGGAGGTCCCGCGTAGATGATTCCTGAGCGTTTACTGGTGCAGGCCGGCTTCCTCAAAGACCGATGTGATGCGGCGGCCGAATGGCATTGCCCGGAGTGCGGAACGAGCACGTCCGCGGCCGGTCGTGATGGAGCGGAGTGCCACACCTGCCTGCGGCAGGTGCGGCCCGTCGGTCAGTGCGCGCGCTGTACTCGAACGCTGCCTGCAGGCGAATCGGTCGGCGCCCGCACATGTCAGTCGATCGCCGCGTATCGAGAGAAAGGCCTTGTAGCATTTCGTCCGGCTGAGCCGATCTGGCGCTACCGGGCGACGGGTGAGCCGGAGGTGGCATTGACGGAGTCGGCGCTCCTCACACGCGTCCGTCGCGGCGCGGTGCCGGCTGATGCGCTCGTGCAATCAATGGCGATGGCGGATGCGCGGCCACTTCGAGGAACGGCACCGTTCGCAGCGGCCTGCGCGCCGGCCGCGTCCCCGCCGCGCACGGTATCCCCACCGAGCCCCTCAGCGGGCCATGGTCGTGCCGCGGAACTGCGCGACCGTCCCGGCATGGATACCGCGTCCCCGCCCGCGCGCTCATGGCCGCCGGTTGCGGCGGCGCCTGCGGCACCGACTCCGGCGCCGCCAACCCCAGCTCGCGGGCCAACGGCTGTGAGCCCGCCGCGTCCGACGCTCACTCCAGCTCCGCCCACGGCACCGGCCGTCCCGATCACCTCGCCGCCCGAAGAGACCCTGCGAGCGATTCCCACCGCCCCGCCGCTCCCTTCTGAGAGTGGTGTACGCTGGTGGCGGTCGCGTCGCACCTATGTGCTTGCCGCGCTCTACGTGGCAGCATGGATTGGAGCGGTCACCGGCGGCGTTACCACGGTGCGTACGCTGGAACCGGAACCCGCCAATGCCGTGGACTCCGTGCAGGCCGCGCCCGTCATATGCGACGCGTACTGCGAGTCGGCGAGGAACGCGATCGACAGTCTGGCGCGTGACACCATCCCCGAGCCCACCGCCATCGAGTCGCAGCAGGAACCCCAGCCGGAGGCCGACAGCTCGACACAGATAGCCCCCGACATCCTGCTGCCGGTGCCCGATGTGGGCGGCCTCGATGCAGGTCAGGCGCGGGACCGGATGCTCGGCGCAGGATTCCTGGTGGGCGAGATGAAGTTCCGCGCCAACAGCAGCCCAGCCGGTACTGTACTCGCCACCACGCCACCGGCCGGTAGTCTCCTCGCCGCGACCACCGCAATAACGCTGTACATCAGTGACGGGCGCGCGCCCGTCGATAC
>CAIUOO010000145.1 GCA_903900795.1 uncultured Gemmatimonadota bacterium
AACAAACGGCTCCCGCAACAAACGGCTCCCGCCGCGGGCTGGCTTTCACAGACGAGCGGTGTCAATTACCATCGCACAGTCGGCCAGCGGCGCCTTTCCGTCGAGCGCGACCACTTCCCCCAGGAGATCCCGATGAAATTCATGCGCCGATCGACCCTCGCGGCCGTCGCCGTAACCGGCGTCCTGTTGGCGGCTTGCGACCAGCGCGAGCAGATCACGACGATCGCCCAACTCGATGGCAAGCAGTTCGCCGTGCCCACCGGGACGGTCGCGGACCAGCTCGTCACCTCGAAGCTGGCCAACGCCAAATTTTTGTACTTCAATACCGTGCTCGATGCCGCGCTGGCGGTGAAGGCCGGGAAGGCCGACGCGGCGGCGTACGATGAGCCGATCCTCAAGAACATCGCGGCCAAGAACCCCGGGCTCGTGGTGCTGGCCGAGAAAATCACGACCGACGACTACGGCTTTGCCTTCCGGTTGGGCGACAGCACGCTGAAGGCGGCGGCTGATTCGGTGGTGACGGCCATGCGCGCGAACGGTGAGTATGAGCAGATGGTGGACCGGTGGCTGCCTGCCCAGGGCGAACCGAAGCCGATGCCTGACATTCCCACGGGGAGCGGCGAGGTGCTGCGTTTCGGGACGGCCGCCGTCACGGAGCCGTTCTCGTTCATGGACGCGTCGCGCCACGTCGTCGGTTTGGACGTCGAGATTGCGGCGCGTACCGCGGCGAAGCTGGGCCGACGCCTCGAGATCGTGAACATGGACTTCGGCGCCATGATCCCTGCGCTCATGGCCGGCAAGGTGGACATGATCGGCGCGTGCATCACGATCACGGCCGAACGGAAGAAGTCAGTCCTGTTCTCGGAGCCGTATTACGTGGGTGGGATCTCGGCCATCGTGCGGCAGTGATCGCCGTCGGGTTCAAGGGGTCTTCAAGGGGTCAGAGTCGTTGAGTTCAAGGGGTCAGAGTCGTTGAACGCGGTTTCAACGACTTTCCACGACTCTGACCCCTTGAAACCTTGACCCCTTGAACCCGACCCTTGACCCCCCTTGAACCATGCAGCTCACCGGCATCCCCTTCGGCATCACCGACTGGAGCAGCGTCGAGCCCACGGTGCACGCCGGTACTTCCGGTACGGCCACGTGGCGTACGCGGCAGTTCGGCGATATCCGCGTGCGCATGGTGGACTACTCGGCGCACTACGTCGCCGATCAATGGTGCGAGAAGGGACATATCCTGCTCTGTCTCGCGGGCGTGCTCGAGACCGAGCTGGCCGATGGCCGGGTCGTGCAGCTCACCCCGGGCATGAGCTATCAGGTGGCGGACCACGCCGAACCGCATCGTTCGCGCACGACCGGTGGGGCGACGCTGTTCATCGTGGACTGAGCGCCGACGTAGGGTCGCGGCTGTAACGGGTGTCATGGGCACCATGAGAATCCGTGTCGTTCCCACGCTCCCCCGCGTCCTTCCGCACGCCCTCGTGACGGCGCTCATCGCGCTCGCCACGCTCGGTGTGGCGGCATCGCCGCTGTTCGTCGGCGCACAGCCCGCCCCCGCACGCGGCGCACCCGCACGCGGCGCACCCGCCCCGCGCGCGTTCACGATCACCGGCGTCGTGCGGGACTCCGCGACCGGCGAGGTGCTCCCGAATGCGCGCGTCGGGCTCGTGAGTTCACCGCGCGCTATCCAGACGAACGCCGACGGGCGTTTCGCGCTGCTTGGGGTGCCGAGTGGTCCGCAGACGCTGCGGGTCCAGTACGTGGGGTACGCCTCCCGACTGCTGGCCCTGCAGGCCGATACCCTGACCGGGCCCCTGTCGGTGATCCTGACCAAGGCCGTCGTGCGGTTATCCACGGCGACGGTGCGATCAGCTACCGACCAGTCGCCCACGGTGGTCGCCATCGGACGCGACGTCAGCGTGCAGTCGATTTCGACGGCGCAGGTCGAGGCGATGCCGTCGATCGGCGAGGCCGACGTGTTCCGTACGCTGCAGATGCTGCCCAGTGTGGCCGGCGCCGGCAACGGTGGGGCCAGCCTGTCGGTGCGCGGCGGCACCCCCGATCAAAACCTCGTGCTGCTCGACGGCATCACGGTGTATCACGTGGACCACTTCTTCGGCCTCTTCAGCGCGTTCAACACCGATGCCCTCAAGGACATTCAGCTGTATGCCGGCGGCTTCCCGGCGCGGTACGGTGGACGCGTGTCGTCGGTGATCGACCTCACCGGCAAGGCGGGCGACGAGCATCACTTCCGCGCCAGCGGCGGCGCGAGTCTGCTCAGCGCGCGCGGCGTGGTGGAGATTCCCCTCGGACGCGGCAGCCTGCTGCTGTCGGGTCGTCGATCGTACACGGATGTCATCAAGAGTGGTCTCTACAACAAGCTCTTCGACTTCGCACGACAGGGATCGAGCGCGCAGACGCAGGCGCCGGTTGGCTTCGGTGGTGGTGGACCGCGCGGCGGCGGCCGGTTTCAGCAGGCGCAGGTCGATCCGAGTTTCTACTTCTACGACCTGAACGCAAAGCTGACGTATCGCCCGTCGTCGAAAGACGTGGCCACGATCAGCGTGCTCCGTGGCCTCGACAATCTCGACCAGTCGCAAGCGCTCGGCGGCGGCTTCGCGCGCTTCAATCCGGGCGCGCCTATGGGAGCACCCACGGGAACGCCCACCAACGCCACGCCAACTCTGAACGATCTCACCATCGCCGCAAACATGGGCGTGAGCGGTCGCTGGTTCCGGCAGTGGTCGTCGCGGCTGTCGTCCGACCTCATTGTCTCGAACTCGCAATACACCAGCGACGGCAACCGCACGGCAAGCGGCGGCCTCCCCAACGGGGGCGCGCGCTTCAATTTCGGGTTCACCGAAACGAACACGGTGGATGATCAGACGGTACGTCTGGAGAACATCATCGATCTGGCCGCGTGGTCACGCCTCGAGTTTGGCATCTGGGGTACCCGCAACCGCGTGACGTATCAGTTCGCAGTGGGAGGCACCACCGACACGGTGCAGAGCCGTCGGAACACGGTCCGCAACGGCGAGGCGTCCACACGCGCCGCGTACGTGCAGCACAAGTGGACGCCCGTCTCGGCGGTCGACCTCACCACGGGCGTGCGCGGTACGCAGTATGACGCCACGGGAGCGAGCTTCGTCGAGCCGCGCGTGAGCGCCGGATGGCAGGCCACCCCGTCGCTGCGGTTCAAGGGCGCGTGGGGCCGCTATCACCAATTCGTGAACCGCGTGGAAAACGAAGATGTGTTGCAGGGCAGTCGCGACTTCTGGCTGCTCGCCGACAGCACGCTGCGTCCGCAAGGGTCAACGCATGTCATCGCCGGCGTGCTCTTCGATCGGCCCGCGTGGGCGCTCAACATCGAGGCCTACGACAAGACCCTCGAGAACGCGACGCTGTTCTCGCGGCGCTACCGGCAGGCGTTCGGCGTAAACACGGGGTCGTTCTTTTTCACCGGCGACGGACGCGCGCGCGGACTCGAGTTTCTGCTCGAGAAGAAGCGCGGCAGCGTGACCGGATGGGCCGCCTACACCCTCATGAAGGCCACCAACCGCTTCGACGAAGTAGACGGCGGCCGGGCCTTTCCGAGTTCGCTCGATCAGCGGCACGAGCTGAAAGGATTCGGCTCGTGGCAGCTCGGCAAATGGGATCTGTCGGCGGTGGGCGTGTACGGCAGCGGACGCCCGTACACCGCGCCGATTGCGCAATACCAGATCAAGCTGCTCGACGGCCGACAGCAGACGTACGTGAACGTGAGTGACAAGAACAGTCAGCGGTTGCCCTCGTACCAGCGCGCGGACCTCGCCGCCTCACGCATCTTCGAGACCAAGGGGTCGTTCGATTGGCGCGTCGGGCTGTCGCTGTACAACATCCTCAATCGCCGCAACGTGTCCTTCCGTAAATTCGACCTCAGCGCCGATCCGATCGTGATCACCGACGTATCGCAGCTCGGGTTCACGCCGAGCATCGACGTGAAGCTCACGTGGCGCGCACAGCGCGAGCGCGTCACGGAGATCGACCGATGACCCGCGCCTTCCTTCCGGTGATCCTGCTCGGTGCGCTGGCCGCCTGCGGCGATCCCACGTTTGTGGTGCCCGGGTCGCCCGACCCCGTGGTGCGCGCGTTTTTGTACGCCGGTCAGCCGGTGAACGACGTGCGGCTCACCTGGACCGTCCCGATCAACACCAGTGACACCGCCAGTGTGCAGGTGGCGCCGCCGATCAACGATGCCACGGTGGTGCTGGTGCGCAACAGCGTGCGCTATCCGCTGGTGAAGTCGGCGGGAGACAGCGGCTACTACCAGTACAACGGCACCGGGCTGATCGTACGCGAGGGAGATGTGTTCTGGCTCGAGGGCTCGGTGAAGGGCCGCGCCCTGTCGGCGCGCACCGTTGTGCCGGTGCGCCCCACCGGCGCGCGGATGGTGTCGTCCACGCTCACCATTCCCACACTCACGATCGGCGGCGGCCCGGGTGGTCCGCGCCCCGACTTCTCCGGGGCGCAGACGCTGGTGCGCTGGACGAAGTCGCCGGGGTCGCTGTACTTCGTGACGCTCGACAACGTCGAGCTGTCGCCGGTGGGCGTGGACATCGCCTTTCCCGGCGGCATCCGCGGCCGGCGGCGCGTGATCTTCGCGCCCACGGCCGCCGACAGTCTGCCGGTGAACGCGCTCGGCCTGCCGTACTACGGCCGGTATCAGGTGTACGTGTGGCGCGTGAACGAGGAGTACGCGCAGCTCTACGCCACGCTCCAGCAGGACTCGCGCGACCTGAACGAACCGTTCACGAACATCACCGGCGGGCTTGGCGTGTTCACCGCCTTCGCGGCCGACACGACGAGCGTCACGGTGATCAAGAAGTAGCGCGCGGTATCCCGCCTTCGGACGCCGCTGGCGGGATACGGCGCGCTGAGCGTACTCTTCGACGTCCGGTTGTACATCCTCGAGGAGAGCCCCTGATGAAGCTGTTCGCGCGTGTCGCATTGGTCCTGGCGTCCGTCTCCACCGTCGCGCACGCGCAGGTGAATTTCGGCGAACAGAAGCCCCAAGAGAGCGTCCCGTTCACGATGACGCAGGTGGCGACATTCAACCTGCCGTGGCGCATCGCGTTTCTCCCCGATGGACGCCTGCTCATCACGGAGAAGGTGGGTCCGCTTTGGCTCGTCACGCAGGAGGGCGTCAAGACGCCCGTGGCGAATGTGCCGGCCGTACTGGCGCAGGGACAGGGCGGCATGCTCGGCGTGTATGTGTCGCCCAACTATGCCAAAGACCACCACGTGTACCTCACGTATTCGGAGCCCGGTGACCCCAGTGGCTCCAGCCTCGCGCTGGCCATGGCCACCCTGTCCATCACCAACGGCGCGGCCAGTCTCGATAACCTGCAGGTGATCTGGCGCGACGGGGCCCGCGGGCGCGGCGGACAGTTCGGCGCCGCGGTGGCGTTCTCCCCCGATAAGAAGTTCCTGTTTCTCGCCGTCGGCGATCGGCAGCGCATGACGCCGGCGCAGGATCCCAACTCGCCGTTGGGCAAGATCCTCCGCCTCACGCTCGACGGCAAACCGGCGCCCGGCAATCCGCAGGCCGGCACCACCGGTTCGGCCACGCTCGACATCATCAACCCGCCGCGCGACACGGAGCTGGCGAAGACCGCGGCCGTGGTGTTCACCTACACGTTTCCCGGACCGAACCTGACGCCGTCGGAAACGTGGGCATCAGGCTTTCGCACGCCGTACGGATTGGCCTTCGCGCCCGATGGTCGCCTGTGGGAAGTGGAGCACGGGCCGCGCGGCGGCGACGAGTTGAATCTCGTGGACGTCGGCAAGAACTATGGCTGGCCACTCGTATCGTACGCGGTGAACTACAACCAGACGCCCATCCCGAGCCCCGACACGCGCCCCGATCTGGCCAAGCCCGTGCTCTACTGGACGCCGGTGATCGCGCCGGGCAATCTCACGTTCTACAAGGGCAAGATGTTTGCGCCGTGGAACGGATCGGCGCTGATCGGCGGCTTGGCTTCACGGACCGTCACACGTATCACGTTCGACGGGAAGGGTGGCGCCACCACGGCCGAACGGTGGAGCGTCGGTCGTCAGATTCGCGATATCGCAGTGGCGCCGGACGGCGCGCTGTGGATGATCGAGAACACCACCACAGGCGGACTGTTTCGGGTGACGCCCAAGTAGCGTCGCGGCGCGCGGCGTCCGCTACACGTCCTCGCGCGTCACGCCCGCACACGCCATCACCAGCTCCGACCCGTACACCATGGCCGGCGTCTGATACCCGGCCTGTACCTCGCCACGCAGCACCCGCTCCACGACCGCCAATGCGCACGCCACCGTCCACTCCACACCGGCCTCGGGGCCGTGGAGTCGTGCCGCTGCCCGCCCGCCGGCACCGTCGGTCACCTCACCCCACACGTGCGTGACCGTCTGTGCGCGACGCGACGCCGACGGGCCGGGCTTCACGCCGCGCCGCAACAGCGCACGGAACCAGCCCATCGTGAGTAACGGTCGCAGCCACTGCATCACCGCCATCGACTGTCGCGCCGCACTCGGCAACACCGTGTATTCGTCGATGTTCGGAATGCCCGTGCTGTAGTACGCCGTGAACACGTCGCCCCACGTCAATTGCGTGACCAGTACCGGCCCCGCACCGAAATCCACCGACCGCGTCTGCATCGCCGACGTGGCGCGCACGAACCGTCCGTTCACCCGCACGCGATTGCCGAAGCGCAGCAACTCGATCACCGTGTGCTGCGTGCCCGGCGGCAATCCGCTTGGGCCCACGCTGTGAAACGCCATTGTCAGGTGCGTCGCCGACGGCAACCGCTGCTTGAGGTACACCGCCAGACAATCGGTCGGCACCACATCGAATCCCACCGCCGGCATCACCATCACGCCGCGCTGCTTGGCCTCGGCATCACGCGCGGCAGCGGCCTCGAACACCGGAAACTCGCCGGTGATATCGAGGTAATGCACACCGGTGCGCAGACAGGCGTCCACCATGGGTTGCGACGTGTAGAGAAACGGCCCGGCGCAGTGCAACACCACCGACACACCGGCCAGCGCGGCATCGAGCGCACGTGGATCGTCCAGCGCACACACGCGATGCGTGAGGCCCAACTCGCGACCCAGCGCTGCGAGCGCGGCGGCGTTGCGTCCCGCGAGGATCGGCGCCATGCCGCGTTGTACACACGCGCGGGCCATCGCCTCGCCCACGTACCCGGTCGCTCCGTAGAGCAGGAAAGTGTTCGCCATGGGGGAAAGCTACCGCGCCGCGGATCAAGGGGTTGGATCAAGGGATCAAGGGGTCAGAGTCGTTGAACACGCGCGTTATCTTGGCGCCATGCCGCATGTTTTGGTGACGATGAACGCCGTCGGCGACGACAGATTAGCGCCCTGCTCTCCGGCTGGCCCACGACGGCCGTCGCATGGGCACCGACCGAGCCCGTTCTCCCACTCACGTGCCTGATCTGCTATGCCTCGCCTACCGCGCATTCTCCTTCCGGGTGTTCCCGTTCACCATGTGCAGCGCGGCAACAATCGAGGACCGATCTTCGTGGACGATCGGGATCGACGGCTCTATCGACAGCTGCTGTTGGAGGGCTGTCACCGGCTCGAGTGTGCGGTGCACGCGTACGTGTTGATGTCCAACCACGTGCATCTGCTGCTGACTCCGACACGAGCCGACGCGATCGCGCGGCTTACCCAATGGATGGGGCGGAAATACGTCCGGGCATACAACACGCGACACCACCGCACGGGGACGCTGTGGGAAGGACGGTTTCGGTCGAGCGTGATTGACTCCGCCCGGTATCTGCTCAACTGCTCGCGCTACATTGACCAGAATCCGGTGCGGGCCGGCATGGTTCCGTCACCGGCAGCCTACCGGTGGTCCAGTTATGCGCGGCTGGCGTATGGCGTGCGCGATGACCTCATCACGGAGCATGCGGAATACCACGCGCTGGGCCCGTCGCCGGTCGAGCGTCAGGCTGCGTACCGTGCGTTGTGTACGCCGTTGGTCGAACCGGAGGTCGTTGGGGGCATTCGCGTGGCCATCCGTCGAGGGGAGGTGCTTGGATCGACGGCCTTTGCCGACGAGGTGCGTGCGCGCCTGGGGCGGCCCGTTACCCGCTTGGGTCACGGAGGAAACCGTCGTCGAGGTTCAAGGGGTCAGAGTCGTTGAAAACCGTTCAACGACTCTGACCCCTTGAAGACCCTCACGTCGGCAGACCCCTCGCCATCACCGACCAGTACGATACCGGCGCCAGTCGCGCCAGCAACGACAGCCCCACCGCATCACTCCCCACCAGCACGCGCTTCTTCCGCTGTTCCACGCCCCGCACGATGATCTCACCCGCCTTGCTCGGCGGCATGCGGAGGAACTTCGCGAACGCCGCCCGACGACGCGCCACGTCCGCGTCATCCGCACCCTGCGGCGCCCGTGCACGCTCGGAGATGTTCGTACGCACGCCACCCGGATGCACCACCGTCACCCCAACGGTGCTGCCGTCCAGTTCGTGACGCAGCGCCTCCGAAAAACCACGCACCGCGAATTTGCTGGCCGAGTAGGCGACCTGCTCCGCCGGCGCGACGATGCCGAAGATGCTCGAGATATTCACGAGACGCGCGTCGGTGCTGGCCCGCAGCAACGGCAGGAACGCGCGCGTCATGCGGACCAGGCCATGGAAGTTGATGTTGAAGAGCCAGTCGAAGTCCTCTTCGCTCACCAGGTCGAACGTGCCGCCCAACGCCACCCCTGCGTTGTTCACCAGTAGGTCGGCGGCGCCGTGCTCTGCGAGTACGGTTGTCGGGAACGCCGCAACCATGGCCCGATCGGCCACGTCCAGCGTATGCGGCGTCACCCGCACACCACTCGCCGACAGCAACGACACGGTCTCGGCAAGACCGCACTCGTTGATGTCGGCGAGCGCGAGATGACAGCCGCGCTGCGCTAACGACGTCGCGATCGCGCGCCCGATACCGCTTCCGGCACCGGTGATGACCGCCGTGCGGCCGCGTAGCATCATCCCGTTAGCCATGCGCCGGCGCCTTAGCCTTCAACGACTCGTTCAACGACTCTGACCCCTTGAACACCTCGAACCCACACGCGCGGGCCATCGCCTCGCCCACGTACCCGGTCGCTCCGTAGAGCAGGAAGGTGTTGGCCATGCGGGAAAGCTACCGCGCCGCGGATCAAGGGGTCAGAGTCGTTGAACACCCGCGTCACTTCGACGCACCCGGACTCATGTCAGGCGTTGCATGACTCCGGCAGCCCGACCGCGAACGTTTAGCGCTCTTCATTCATCTACCGGTCTTCTCCTTGCGCCAGCGTCTCATGGCACCATTGCTCGGCTTGGCCGCCGCGACCGCCTGTTCCGATGCCTCGTCTCCTGCGGGTCCGGTACCCGCCGAATCGATCGCGTGGGTGACGGTCGGTGATCTCCGCAACGCGGTGGACACCGATCCCGCCGGCCTCGGTGCCGTGGCGACGTCGTTCCGCATCATGACGTACGAGTTCACCAACCAGCAATACGCCGACGTCCTCAACGCGGTGGCGAAGACCGACCGCTATGCGCTCTACAACGCCACGATGGGCACCGACGCCCGGGGCGGGATCACGCGGAGCGGCGTAGACGGCAGCTATGTCTACGCGGTCAAACGGAACATGGGCGACAAGCCGGTGAACTACGTGAGTTGGTTCGACGCGGCGCGGGTGGCCAACTGGTACACGAACGGGGCGACGAGCACGTCGGGCACGGAGACGGGGGCGTACACCCTCGGCGGTGCGACCAGCGGCACGGCGCCCAGTGGCGCTGCGCCGGCGGTGAATCCGGGAGCGACGTACCATCTCCCCACGGCAGACCAGTGGTACAAGGCGGCGTACTACAAGGGCGGCAGCATCAATGCCGGCTACTGGGACTTCGCCACGCAAAGCAACACAGCGCCCACGGCCGTGACGGCGGGTGCGACCGGGAAGGGTGCGGCGGGCGGCGCGGGCAACTACGCCACCTGGAACGCCACCGCCAGCTGGAACCTCCAAGCCGGCAATCTCACGACCGTCGGCACCAGCGGCGGCCCGAGTGCCTACGGGGCCTTCGACATGAGCGGCAACGTGAGTGAATGGAACGATCGGAACGGCACCGCCGGGGCGCAGCGTGGCGTGCGGGGAGGCTGCTGGGCGCACGGCGCCTCTCCCTTGTCGGCTGCTGACGGCTTCGTCGATGTACCAGCGACCGAGAACAGCTTCCGCGGCTTTCGTCTCGCCTCGGCGGTGCCGGCGCCGCGATAGGACGTGTCATCGCAGTCCGAATTCCCTCGAGCACACGACCATGATCACCCCAGAAGCCCCGGACACCCTTTACGCCGACCACACAGTCGCCTCATCAGCGCCCGGTGACATCGCCCGCATGGCGCGCAGCTACCAAGCGGGCGACGTGGTCTTCGCTGAGGATGAGCGCCGAGAAGCTGGCGCTAAAAGATGAGTTTGCCCAGTACAATCAGGTCTTCGCCGCGGCCTTCGCGCACGTCCAGGTCGATGTGTGTCTGGAGCATGGCTCGATCATTGACACGGGCTCCCACCAACTCGAAGTGATCTATACGCCCGGGCACTGCTCTGGCGCCATTTGCCTGTATGAGCACCGCACCCGGGCGATGTTCACGGCCGACGTCATCATGGCCAATGGCGTGGTGGGCGGCGTGGTCGCCACCGGCAACATCCGTGATTTCATCGGCTCATTTCGCCGCCTACCCCCCTGGCACATCGATCTGTTGCTGCCGGGCCATGGCGCCACCAGTACCGAGGCGCTGCGCTGCATCGACATCGGCATTGCGCGGCTGGAGACGCTCTTGCGCGAGACTCGCGAGGTCTTCAGCGCCATGACGGGCGCCGATCACGGCTATGCCAGTATCATCCGGTCCCTGGAGGGATTGAACGCCGCGTCCCGCCCGGATGCGGATGCCGGGTAACCGTGCGGACATAGACGGGGCATTCGGCGGCGCGACCGGTGTTGGCGATCGGCATCCGCCCGGGTGTCACGGTGAGAACGTCAGGGAACTAAGACTAGACATAGGTGTGCGGACCAGGGAACGAGCATGGCTTGTAATCCCCATGTGTTGTGCAAAAGGCCCCACCACCACCAGCAACCTGCTCCAGCTCCGCATCCGTCAGCGACGCATCCGTCAGCTCCGCATCCGTCAGCGACGGATTCTCTGCGTCCGATTCGGGCTGCTCGTGCTTCTTCTCCGTCATGTTCGATCCTCGCGCCAACGTGTGAGCCAACGTGTGAGCCAACCTTCGCAGCCTTCCGGGGAAGCGCACGGTGTGCAAGTATTCTCCGGTCGTTTCAGACGCGAGCTAACACGGCGCACTCGCCGGCGCGAACTGCCCCCACCCCTCGGAGATGTGATGCGAACCACGTGGATGGTGCTGTTGACAATGCCCCTGCTCGCGGCGAGCGCCGTATCGAGCGCCTCAGCGCAGGCAACGGGCGGTGCCGGTGCGACCGACCGCGCGGCGCAGGCGGCCCAGCGGGCGGCGGCGGCAAACAAGCCGCGTACCATCGACGGCATCAACACCGTGTGGCTCGAGGAACTCACGCAACCCGAGTTCCGTGACATGATCAAGGACGGCTACACGACGGTGCTGATCATGACGGGAGGCGTCGAGAACAACGACGGCAACCTCTCGATGAACAAGCACAACATCAACAACAAGCTCCTGGGCGAGATGATCGCGCGGAAGATGGGCAAGACACTCGTCGCACCACTCGTCACGCTCGAACCCGGCAATGCGGGGCCCACGATTCAGCCGGGGCGCGCCGGCCCGATGCTGTCGCAGGCCACCTATGCCGCGTTGCTGTATGACATGGGCAACTACCTGCGCAGCATGGGCTTCACGGAGATCTACTATCTGGGCGACAGCGGCGGAAACGCGCGCGGCATGCAGACCGCGGCTGACTCACTCACCAAGGTGTACGCCGATAGCCCGAACACGGTGTCCTTCAAGCACGTCGCCGAGTACTACAACCACACCAGTGTGGTGCAACCGTACCTGCAGAACGATCTCAAGATTCCCGAAGGGATCAAGATCGGCGCCAGCACCGGCACCAGCGGCCTGCACGAAGAACTCGGCATCGACGCCACGATGGCCCTCGCCGATCCGCAGTCCATCCGCTTCGCGCAGCGCGTGAAGGCCGGTCAGGCCGAGATCAACGGCATCAAGTTCGAGTCATTACAATGGCTGCAGGACCTTGGTCGCAAAGTGGCCGACCTGCGCGTGGCCACGACGATCAAGGCGATCACCGCCTATCGGGCCACGCTGCCCAAGCCGTAAGCGTCGATCGGCTCAGTGTGCTGGGTGGTCGTTGCACCACCTGTTCGCGCTGAGCCGATCGGTTCCATCACCGTGACACGCCCGCGTGCGAGGCGCGTTACGCGCGCCGACGACGGCGCGCCACCACCGCAAGTGCCGCCAGGCCAGACACCATCAGCACATAATTTGACGGCTCGGGCACGGTCACGGGGGGTAAGGCATGCGCCGCCGTGGTGGGGAGGACCGACAGCGCGATCATGAGCACGAACTTTCGCATAGCTGTTTCCGTTAAAGGGAGACGGGGATGGGCGAGCCATGAGATCGGTACACCGGCGTTGATAGCGCCAGCGGGCACGAACGCCCCGCCAGCGCGAACGCTCTGATCGTCATGCCCGCACGTCTCAAGCAATATGTGGGCCATACGCAGAGGAGACGTCGGCGCCGCGCCCGCCCACACGCTTAGCGCTTGCAGTATATGGGGTTGCAGTGCGGATCCCGCACGTCCACGCGCCTCGTCGGTCCCCTGATCGGCACAACGCTGTGGCAGGGGTCCGACACATCGAGCCACAACTCCCGGTTCCACGACTCGTGGGGTGAGGGAGCACGTGGGCTCGGGCTACCCAACGGGAACGTGACCGAGGCGTAACGCCGATCGGCCATCAACACGTGTCGCGACCGGCCTTTCACCCGACCGCGGTACGCGGTGAAGCGGGAGGCGCCGCCGACCGCGCGGGGCGCGGGGCCACCACATCACGCGGGGCCGCCACGGTCTCACCCGACGCCATCGCCCGCTGGGTGGCCACCAGCGCCGCCGTGAGCGCCAGCACGCCGGTGAATTGGTGCAGCACCCCGAGCGGCACGGGCACGGCCAGCAGCAGGGTGGTGATGCCCAGCACCAGCTGCGCGGTGATCACCGCCCCGAAGGCGAACACCGCCCGCCGAACCCCGTGGGGCAGCGGAGCGCCACGCGCGCGCCACGCGAGGGTGAGCACAAATGCCGTAACCGAAAGCGCCAACAGCCGGTGGTGAAACTGCGCCGCCGCCGGGTTCTCGAAGGCGTTGCTCCACCACGGCGTGAGCGTGCCGTAGCCGGGCGGCACCACCCGTCCCCCCATGAGCGGGAACTCGTTGAAGATCCGGCCGCCGCGCAGCCCAGCCACAAAGCCGCCCGACAGCACCGTGATCCCCAGCAATACCGCGGCGCTCAGCAACGCGCGCTGCCAGCCGCGCGACGTGGCCACGGGTTCACTCCGTTCCGCCGCCGTGCGCTCGTGCAGCTCGCTGTACGTCCACACGCTCACGGCCAGAATGCCGAGGGCCAGCCCCAGATGGGCCGTGAGTCGGTAGGCGCTCACACTGATGCGCTCCACGAGGCCGCTTTGCACCATGTACCAGCCCAGCGCACCCTGACACAGCGTGAGTAAGGGCAGGGCGGTGAGGCGCAGGCGCAGTTGGCGCGGAATGCGCCCTTGCACCATGAACAGCAGCCACGGGATGGCGAACACCAATCCCACCGTGCGGGCCACGTTCCGGTGGAACCACTCCCACCAGTAGATCCACTTGAACTGCGTCAGCGTGATGCCGGCGTGGGTGCTGCCGGCCTGCGGGATCTGCTGGAACTTGGTGAGCTCCGCCGCCCACGCCGCGTCGCCCGACGGCGGTAAGGCGCCGGACACCGGCTTCCACTCGGTGATGGAGAGCCCGCTCTCGGTGAGCCGGGTGATCCCGCCCACCGCCACGGCGAAGAACACCGCCACGATGGAGAGCAGCATCCAGCGGCGGAGCGCGAGGCGGTCGCGCTCCGGGAGCGCGCCGGGAAGACCAAGGTCGTTCTGAGCAGACATACCCGAAGCCTGACGGGCGCGACGGAGTCGGTCAAGGGATACCGCGCATGCGACCCGGAACGGCCTAGTACGCCGCCCTTCGCGCGGCCGAGACCAGCGCGTCCAGCGACGCCCGGTCGTACACGCGGCCGTTGGCCACCACCAGGCGCACGCGGGCCACGTGGCCGATGTCAACCAACGGGTTGGCGTCCAGGACCACCAGATCCGCCACCGCCCGAGGCGCCACCGCCCCGAGCGAATCCGCCGCAAAGTAGCGCGCCGGTTCCGTGGTGACCGTGCGCAGCGCCTCGCGTGGCGAGAGACCGGCCGCCACCAGATGGCGCAGCTCCCCCACCAGCGACGTCCCCGGCCCCCCGGCCGCCAGCGGCGCGTCGGTGCCCCCCAGCAGCGGCACGCCGGCCGCGTGCAGCCCGCGCACCACCTCCATCCGTTTCCGGAACAGCACCGCGCCCGCCGCGATGGCTGCGGGCGGGGGCGTAGGCGGCAACTCCATTTCCATCGCCACGCGGCGCATCAGCGAATCGGAGTAGAACTGCGCCGTGCTGTCGCCGGCCACGATGGTCGGGCGCATGGTGGCCACCAACTCCTGCACGATCAGCGTGGGCGTCACCCACGTGCGGTGGCGCGCGAGCGCCGTGTACACCTCCGCCTGCGACGCCGACGTGCACGTGCCCATGATGAACTGCTGAATAGGGAGCGCCGCGGCCACCACCGCGGAGTCGGTGGCGTTGCAGCGGTTGGGGAAGGCGTACAGGTGCTCCTGCGATCGCTGCCCCGCCGCGGCCGCCTCCACCACGGTCGTGGGGGGCGACACGTGCCCCGCGAACACCATCCCCCGACGCCGCGCCTCGGCCGCGATCACCCGGTACGCCTCGGCAGATATGCCGTTGTGCACTTTGATGAAATCCGCACCAGAGGCCGCCACCGCCGCGACAGCCGCCACCGCGCTGGCGGAGTCGTGCACCACGTGGTGGGCGATGCCCAGCGCCGGCGGGAGCGCGCGCCCCACGAGAAACGGCCCCGACACCACCACCCGCGGCCCCACCAGCGTCCCCGCCGCCACCTCGCGCTGCAAGCCGCGCACCACCGCCAACCGCCCGTTCATGTCGCGCACCCCGGTCACGCCTTGCGCGACATACAGCGGCAGCAGCGACCGTCCCCCGGGGACGTCGGCGTGCATGTGCATGTCCCACATCCCCGGGATCACGAACTTCCCCGTGGCGTCGACCACGCGTGCGCCCCGCGGCACTGCGGTCGAAGCGCTGGGACCCACGCGCTCGATGCGCGTACCGCGCACGACGATGGTCTGGTCGCGTCGTGGGCGCGCCGCGTCCGGGTCCACCACCGTGGCGTGGGTGATGACCAGCAACTGCATCACGACGGACAGGGAAGGCATGGACGGGCGGGCGAGGGACGGAGACGGTGTCGGAGCGAAAGCCGTCGCGCGATGGCTCTCTCGTGCGCGTATCCTACCGTCCGCGCGACCGGCCCGCCAAACGCCGGAAACGCCGAACGCCCCCGGGTCATCGCTACGTGAGTGATCGGGGATACTACGCGCAACACGGAACGGGCCGCGAGCGATGCGCGTATCCGCGCGTATCCGCGCGTTGAACACCAGAGCACACGAGGTGGCGCAGTGACGACACCGTCGCGATCCGCCATTGTGCTTGGTGCGTCGGGCTCGGTCGGCAACGCGCTCATCGCCGAACTGATTCGGAGTGGCGCGTTCGCGCAGATCGTATCACGGACGCGACGCGCACCACCGGAACGGCCAAGCTCACGATCGATCAGCATCGCACCGTTGACGTGGAGCTGAACGCGGCGTTTGCGCGCGGACTCAAGGCGTCGGGGCGGGTGAATCCTCTGTCATTCATGTCGGCTGTCGGCGCCAACCCAACCGCATCGACGACCGCATCGGGCGCGGCGGGTGGCGCGCGCTACCATCGCGTGAAGGGCGAAGCGGAAGAAGCCGTGAAGTCGCGCGGGCCCCGCATACGCCGGATCGGCACGACGGGTCACGAGAACCTCGGTCGGAGGAGGTAAAGCACGGCCTCCGTTGTCGCCCATGAACTCCTCACCACCGAAGATCGGCTGACTGCGCCAATCGTTGGTGAGACGCCGAGCACTCGCGAACGCCAGATCGCCCTCGCACCGGGTTTCCGATGCGAGGGCGATCTGACGTCTGGGCCACACGATGCGTCGGGCGGTGCTACGCGCGACGTGTGCGGCGCGCGGCAGCGCCAAGCACCAAGAGTCCGGCGGCCATCAGACTGACGGTGGTCGGTTCCGGCACCGTCGTGGGAGGTTGCGTCATCTCGAAGTACACATCGAGCGGCTGGAAACCGACGCTCGACTCCGGGTTCTTCGCCGTCAACTCCAGCGTGGTGCCGTACAGCTTCGCGGTGAACATCGAATTGTAGGACTGCCAGTAGGCGCCGGAGCCGGCATTTTGATTGGCGCCCAGCGAACTGTACGTGACAAAGGCGTCCGCGTAGGTCCCGCAGAGCGAATTGTCGCTCTGTCCCCCGCCCCCGCCAATGAAGCAGCCACTGAAATTGACGCCATCGAGGCTCGAGGCCCCAGCCAGCGTGAAGTCGAACGTCGCCGCCTACCCTGATCGAATGCGGCGAACGAGTTGAACCCGACATGGAAACCGGTCGCGGTGAAATCGAACGTGCGCACCCAGTTGTTCGGGTCGAAGTAATCATCCGGGGTGTTCACGGTGATATTTGGTCCACACATACCCGTGATCACCTGTGCACGCGCTTTCAGCGGCAGTGCGATCGTCGATGCGGCGACGATGATCGTGGATAACAGGACACGTGCGCGATGCATGAATGCTCGCTTCAGTGGGAAGACGGGGCCGGCTCGACTGCCGCAAGCGGACTCGGCTTATGGTTGAGCGCAGGTGAGCTCAACCATAAGGGCAAATAGTGCGCCGCTATGCATGAGTGCGCGATGGCTTCGCAACTGTCTATTCGGCAACAGGTTGCGTGTGACATCCGAGTGCGCTCTGCACAGCTCAGGTCGGCTGCCGGTGGGACTGTAGGATGAAAGCGGCAGTCCCGCGGACACCCCACGCTCGACCGCACGCGCGCAAGTCCTGCGTCACCACGAAGTTCGCATCCCGCGTGCGACGCCACACGGCAGAGCGATGGAAGCCGTCGATCTCCCCGACCGCTTCCTTCGGATCGTAATCCAGGCGTTCGAACGCGAGCGCGGCGGTGTGTGAACACACGGCTTTCTGAATCCCGCTGCCAAAGGCGAACGTGAGGATCTCAGGACTGGCAGCGTTGCCCAGAATGAGGCCGACGCGCGCGCGTAAACATGTTGGTGGCGAGATCACTTCGGATCAGAATCGCTCCGAAGTCGCCGGCAATGCCCATGTGGGGCTGGTCAAGCCAAAGCGCTCGAAGAGTACGCGCGCCTCGTCGGTGCTCCACTTCGTCCAGTGTGGATCGAGATGTCGCCCGTACCATGCTTGCGCGAACGCCCACACGTTCGAGAGCGGTTGCACATCGCCTCGTTGGATCGCATGCCGAACGCACCAGTCATCGACAGCGGTGGGCGCGTCGAACACCAGCATGGTGCTGCAGGTATAGGTGACGTTGTCCCACGCCTTCGTCATGGGAATCGGAAAGTGGACGTAGTACTCAGGCGACGTCACGGCACCGTTCTCAATGCGTAGCGTCACTGGGGCGACCTCACCGCCAAGCCTCGTCGTGATCGTGGCGTCGGCCCCCAGCAGGGCAACAATACCGAGGGAACACCACGCACAGTTGCCCCACCAGCCTTTGCCTCCACTCTCAACCCAAAACAGTGTGGGAGCAGCGGAGAACGGGTGCATGGCCCAAATCTCGCCGGTCGTCGGGTGCAGGACGACACCGTGATAGTCCGCGAGGGCCCGGAGCGCATCAGCGACCATTGCCTCATCTAGCGCAAGCTGCCGACTCAGCTGCTCGATGGACGGCGCGGTGCCATGGTCAATGAAGTGCCGGCCAATCGCCGAGTGGAGTGCGCCATGCGTCAGGGCCATTCGCTCAAAGTTTGGTCGTGGGATTTTCGTTCCGCCCGTCCAACGCAACGCGCTGCTGCGCGGCCGCATAACAGTGCGGCAGGCCCGCGTGGCGCCCGCGTGAACCGTATGGCTGTCGACGGCACGCGTCGTTGTACGGCGACCTGTCAGAGACCACGCTAGACCTCGTACTCGCGCACTCGCGCTCGCACGATCAGCGCGGTGAGGCCGTCGTCTGGCCCGGCGTCCCGAAAGTCGTGCAGCGCTTGACGAGAACGCCATACCTCGAAGACGTTGACGCGCTGCTCGTCGAGCGGGTCCGCGGCGACGACGAAATCCTCGCATCCTGTGGTCTCCCGTGCGAGCCGCATCGCCATCTGCGAGCCATCCAGAAAGCGTTGCCGCTGCCCGGGCTGCACTTCGATCTGGCCTGCAACGATGATGGTCATGTGATCGGAAAAGATGTCCGTCAAGCGCCGTGGTTGTCCAGCAGGCGCTCCGAACGGTGCGCGAACTGATGCAGCGGATCGGTGGCGGCAAACGCACGAAACGCCGAACGCCCCTGCGTCATCGCTGCGCGAGTGATCGGGTATACGACGCGCAATACGGTGCGCCAATGGCCCGTTTCAAACGACTGATTGGACGGAGTGGCAAACCCACAGCGTAAGTTTCAAGCCGAATCACGTGAAAGCTTGAACAAACTCGCCCCCGGCGACGCCGTCCGCTTGCTCCCGGCCCGCTTCCACGCGTCATAGCGCATCCGCAACGTCTTCACCGGATTCGCGCTCTCCCCCTTCACGATGTCGTTGTCGGTCGCGCGGAGCACGGCGTAGTACGCGCCGTCGCTGTGCGTGATGCCGGGTTGGTCGTCCTTGTTGGCGATCGCGATGTACGACACGTGTGCCGTTTTGTTGTCGCACGGCACGAACTCCAGCGGGTTGTTGGCGCAGTTGCAGCGCTTGTCACCGCCGTTCTCGTCGGCCGCTTCCATGGCCGCCATCACGTGATCGGCCAGCGTGCCCGACGCGCGGCTGAAGGCCAGCGCCGCCTTGTGCACCACGTCGTAGCCCAGCAGCGTGTTCCCCTGCACCTGATAGAAAAAGTCCCCCACCTGCCCGCCGAAAAACAGCGACGACGGCGAATTCCCGGTGCCGTTAAAGCCAGCCATGTTGTTGGCTGCGGTGATCGTGCCGCCATTGGGGAACGCCAGAATGCCGAACTGCCGTCGCTCGATGTTGGGGTCCTGCTTGAGCATCTCGAGAATCTGTTGCGGCGGTGTGCCCTTCTTGAGCTCGCGGTACACCAGCATCTGGTTTTCGCGCGTGTTGTCGGCGCCCGCCTGACAGGCGGCCACGCCCACGCCGGGCACGATCACCGCCTGCAAGTCCATGAGGTCGCGCGCCGCCACGGGCGTGCGCAGCGGAAACGCCGATTGCCGCACGCAGGTGGCTGATGCGATGATGACCTGGCCGGTTTTCGTGTCGATGGCAATCACCGACCAGGTCGCGAAGGCGGAGCGCGGTGCGAGGATCAGCAGGCAGAGGGCAAGCAGCAGGCGTTGCATAGGCGGGGTGGTGTGAGGGAGTCGGTGGCCACACGCATGTTCAATCGCTCAGCCGAGGTATCAGGTCGTCATCCGGCAGAATCTTGCCGGGGTTCAGCAATCCCAGTGGGTCCAGCGCCAGCTTGATCGCCCGCATCACGGGCAGCGCGTCCCCGTGTTCCTTGCGCAGCGAGTCCCGTTTGCCGTAGCCAACGCCATGTTCGCCCGTGCACGTGCCGCCGTAGCGCAGGGCGCGCGCCGTGAGACGGGTCACGACGCCGTCGATCATCGCCACGTCGGCGGCATCATCGCGATCGACGTGCAGCAGGAGGTGGAAGTTGCCGTCGCCCACGTGTCCGACGAGCGGCGGTGCCAGACCAAGCGCCTCGAGATCGTCACGGGTGTCGGCGATGCAGGCCGGTAACGACGAGATCGGGACACACACATCGGTGGTGATCACGTCGGCGCCCGGACGAGAGGCCGCGCCGGCGTAGAAGGCCTTGTGCCGCGCGTCCCACAGTCGCTGACGGTCGGTCTCGGCCGTGGCCGTGTCGTGCACCACACCGCCACAGCCTTCTAGGAGCTCGTGCACGGCCTGCAGCTGCTCATCACGCGCGGCCGCACTGAACGCGTGGATCTCGAGGAAGAGCAGCGGCGCCTCGGGGAGGTCGGTCCCCACGAACGCATTCAGCGTTTGCACCGTGATGGCGTCGAGCAGCTCCATGCGGGCCAGCGGGAGCGCACACTGCTGGATCGCCACCACGGCCTCAACGGCCGCCCCCACCGTAGGGAAACGCACGACAAGCGCCGCGATGGCATCGGGCACCGGATGCAGGCGCAGGGTGGCCTCGGTGATGATGCCCAGGGTGCCTTCGGAGCCCACGAACAGTCGCGTGAGATCGTAGCCGGCCGATGATTTCCGGGCGCGTCCCCCGGTGCGGATAATCCGTCCGTCGGCCAGCACTACGGTGAGCCCGAGCACGTTCTCGCGCATGGTGCCGTACCGCACCGTGGTGGTGCCCGAGGCGCCTGTGGCGAGCATGCCGCCGATGGTGGCGTCGGCGCCCGGGTCCACGAAAAACGTGGTACCGGTATCCTTGAGCGCGTGCACCAGTTGCCGGCGCGTGACCCCCGCTTGTACGGTCACATCCAAGTCGGCCGCACTGGTGCGCACCACGCGATTCATGCCGGTGAGATCGATACTGACGCCCCCGAACAGGGCGTCGACCTGTCCCTCCAGCGAACTGCCCGCGCCGAAGGGGACCACCGGCACCCGATGGTCGGTGCACAAGCGCATGATCTCGGCCACCTCGTCGGTGGAATGCGGAAACACCACGAGGTCCGGGCGATGCACCTCCCGTCGTCCCTCGCCGCGACCATGCCGGTCCCGCTCACTGTCGGAGCGGGTGCAGCGATCGCCCAGCAGGGCCGTGAGCCGCGTCCCAAGGGCCTCAATCGTCGCGGCGAGCAGGGGGGAAGGCGCCATATTTGAAGTATACGCATCGTATACAATTCTTTACATGCTCGAACGGCACGTGGTCCCGTGCTGGCGTCGGACGACGCCTACGGGCGGCTGCGGTTCACGCCTCTACTTTTTGCACGGCAAGTTTCATCGCGAGCTCGTGCGGAGTTCGGCCGCTCCGCGTCTGCTGGCCTCGCACGAGGCGAGGAAGAGGGCTCGACGCCCGGTCATTTCGTATGCGACACCGACTCTTTGAACCACCGATAGGTCTGCTCGATGCCATCCCGAAGCGGGATTTGCGCGCGCCATCCCAGCTTTGATAAGCGCGACACGTCCAGCAGCTTCCGCGGCGTACCATCGGGCTTGGAGGTGTCGAACTCGAGCGTACCCGAGAATCCGACCACCTCACCGACCATGCGGGCCACGTCCGCGATGGTAATGTCCTCGCCACATCCGATGTTCACGAGTTCATCGCCGTCGTGATGCGCCATCACATGAACACACGCGTCCGCCAGATCATCCACATGGAGAAACTCGCGGCGCGGCGCACCGGTCCCCCAGATCGTCACGGCGCTGGCGCCGGACAGTTTGGCCTCATGGAATTTCCGGATCAGTGCCGGCAAGACATGACTGGTGTTCAGATCAAAATTGTCGCCGGTGCCGTACAGATTGGTGGGCATTACACTGACGAAGTTGGTACCGAACTGACGATTGTAGCTGCGACACATTTGGATGCCCGCGATCTTCGCCACCGCATATGGCTCGTTCGTGGGTTCGAGCGGTCCCGTCAACAGCGCATCTTCAGTAATTGGCTGAGCGGCCAGTTTGGGATAGATGCAGCTCGACCCAAGAAACAGCAGCTTCTTCACCCCGGAATCACGCGACGCCTCGAGCACATTGAGCGTGACGAGCAGGTTGTTGCGGATAAAATCCGCCGGATACATGGAGTTGGCGAGAATCCCGCCCACCTTCGCCGCGGCCAGGTACACCTGATCCGGACGCTCACGCGCAAAAAAACGCAAGACGGCGATCGGATTTTCCAAGTCCAGTTCGTGCCGTGGCTTGGTAATGATCTCCACCGGTTCACGCTCGAGACGCCGCACCAGCGCCGAGCCGACCAGGCCGCGATGACCGGCAACGTAGACCCGCGGGATTTCATGGGAAGTCACAGGTTGAGCACCAAGGGGCAGCGAGAGTTGGGACTGGACGACGGTGGCGAGAGGTGCCGCGGCGCACTCATGCGGCCAGCTACGCTCAGGCTACCAGTCGAATGACGCAGTGTAGGGAATGCGCGCAACATCGTGCTGCGAGGGCTGTCAATCGTCGCGATGGTCCTCGGTGCTGGGGACGCGCGTCGCCCCGGATAGACGCACGGGCCCCCATCGCCGACCGATGTCGAGCGAGCACCGCACGGTTACCCCGGCACGATCAGCGCCTTCACCACCTCGCGATTGGCCACCGCCGCGAGCGCCGCGTTGGCCTCCTCCAGCGGGAAGCGACGCGACACCGCGTCGAGCCATGGCAGCTGCCCACCC
>CAIUOO010000146.1 GCA_903900795.1 uncultured Gemmatimonadota bacterium
GCGCACACAACGATGCGGACCGATCTCGTACTCGACGCGTTGGAGCAGGCCTTGCACGACCGTCTGCTCGATGGCGATCTGGTGGTCCACTCGGACCGCGGATCGCAATACGTCTCCATGCGCTACACCGGCCGCCTGGCGTCGGCGGGCGCCGCGCCCTCGGTCGGGAGCGTGGGCGACGCGTATGATAACGCGCTTGCCGAGACCGTGATCGGCTTGTTCAAGACCGAAGTGATCCATCGGGACGGACCGTGGCGTGGCTTCGAGGATGTTGAAATGGCGACACTCGAATGGGTCGCCTGGTTCAATCAAGAGCGCTTGCTAGCACCGCTCGGCTATGTTCCGCCGGCCGAGTTTGAGGCGCAGTATTACGACACACACCACACCCACACATCCGTGGGTGTACTCAACTAAACCAGTCTCCTGAAAACCCGGCGCGGTTCACTCCGACAGGAATCGGAGGTAGCTGGCGGACTGTAACGACTGTCGGCCAGCTCAGCTGCACGCCGCGCCGAGGGTAGTCACACTGCGGCTTCCCCAACACATCATCGACCCGTGTTCACTCTCGGTACAGGCCGGGGCGTCTGTCAACGAAATACTGGCTTTCCCACTCAGTGCCGCACATTTTAAAAAATTGTGTGATGTCGATTCTGTGAGAAGGCGCGAACGTACCATAAAGTTTCGCGCCGAGGTAGTCTGAACGAGTAAACGAGCGATGCCGAACTCCGTTCTCAATGTGATATCCAGCTTCGCTAACAGCGGTTGGTGCGACGAGCGCAATTGCCGCGACGGTGGCAATGCTGTCGAGGAGCGTCACCTGTCCAATCGCTCGACTTGTGAGCGCATTGGTCGCGACCAGAGCACTCTTCGCCATCAACAGCGAAATCGGACCGAGTGAAATCCGCATCACTGGATCCGCGAGGTCCGCCGCCGCTAGTGGCAAACATACAAGAATGAGTGCGCTGCCTAGCGCGTATGGGTCACGAAACAAACGACCTCGAAGAATCAACAGCGGGCCTACGAGCTCCACGACGGGAAAGAGTATGTAACGCCAGGGCTCGGCGATTCTTGCAGGAACGCACGTCAGACAAAGGGAAGCCCCTGGCGGAAGTCCTTCTGACAGGACAAGGGCAACGGAGCCTGCAAACAGGGCAGCGCAAGCAGATGTGACAAACACGACCCGCCAGTGTGTGGCGTCTCGCGCGAAACGGAGTTCTTCGATAAAGCGAATCCCGAACAGCGGAATAGCTCCGATGAGACCGTAGGGCGACCAGATAGAAAGTGCGCCCATGGCGAGAGAGCATCGCGCGAAACTATGTGGCGAGCGGTCGAGCAAGATTAGAAAGGTTACGAGCATCGTCGCGATCGCTTGGTGAGGCACCCACAAGAGCATCGCAAGCGGCGAGCTGTATTGTAGCGGAGGCCCAGTCGTCGTCGCTGCCCAGCCCTCGTGATGAATGCCCCACATGTCAGCGTAAGGCATCCCGAGGAAATGGCGGATCACGTTGCCCGCCACCGCGTCTGCGCCGGCCATCAGTACAAATAGTGCAAGCAACACAATCGGGCGATGTAATTTGCGATCAATAAGCGTCTCCGTTAGACAACCGGCGATCAATGCTACGCCGGCTCCAAACCATAGGAGCGTGGGCCAGAGCGCCGAAACGCCGAGGGCCTTGGCGGCTAGCGCTGGTGCGAGGTAAGCACCGACGTAGAAGCGCAAAAATGCGGGTCGGCCATTGACAGAAATGGCCTCGTGCCAATCGTTGACAATCAGGGTGTCTAGGATCGCCCAGTGCTTGATCCAGTCCCACGCATAAGGCCCTGATGGGAAGCCCATGAGTAGCAGGATCACGGCCGAGAATCCGAGTGCGACGAGGAGGCGCTTTGATGGACGCGGTATTGAAGGTAGTCCGACTTTCGCGAGCGCTGTTAGTGTGAGGGTCACGAGGGGGACGGCCAGTTCCCAACGCAAGAACCCGAGTGGAAAGATCAGCATGGGTACCGCTAAAAAGAGCGCTGCCCAGCTGAAGGTGTAACTTCCGGCACTAGGCGCTGCGACGCCGTCGAACTTAAGAATCACCTGCTCGACAGCTGGCATGCAAAAATCTCACTTGTTGCGGAAAAGGCGGCTGCTAGAATTCTCCCGCGTTGTGTTAGCGCATATCGACCGTTGTGGGCTTCAATAGTGCCAGTTGTCAGCTGCTCCTCGATGCGTCGTCCCAGTCCACGCTGCGAATTCCAATGGGCGAGCATCCACGCCTGAAGATCTTGTTCAGAGAGCCCTGCTGGTGAGTCCGCAATCTCGAGAATCATTCGCACGCTGTAGGCTCGATCCACTGTGGTGGGAATTGTGAACATGAATGCGTAACACGCAAAGAACGTCAGCGCCGCATCTTTCCCTAGCGCCGAAGGTGCCCCTCTCCAACGACCTTGCGTCTGAAGCCGACGCGAGATAGTCCACTGCACGATCGAACAAACAACTGCAGTTGCAATCCCTTGATAAAACAGGATGCCGTTGGGATGAACGTGACGAAGCGCGATAAGCGCGACGAGAAAGGAGAAGATCCCTGCGGCGATGTGCATTTGCCTCCCTGTGGAATTCCGGACATGCGTGACGAGACGATATCTTAACGGCGCAGCGTAATTCGCCTTGCTAAGCCCAAGAAGCTTGCGCTCGTCGCGTGTATGCGCAAACTGCTCACGATCCTCAATACCATGGTGCGAACGAACACCACGTGGAGCGTAAATTCCGCGACAGCGCTACTCGCCGTCGCTTGACTTTCAAGACAGTTGCTAACGCCTTGCGTTCTGACGACGGGGCATCGGGAAATCCTCCTCTCACACAGAGATGGAGGCTCCACCGAAACGGGGCAAGTTCAAGTTCACGTTGCGTCGAAACGGCCCGTCGCGCAACGGAACGGTGACGGTTCGCGGCCGAGTCTGGCGTATGCTCGGCGCTCCTTGGTCCCGGAGCGCGCATGCCCGACGCGGCCTTGGTGGCGCGCGGCGTCTACCAACCCCGACGTCCCCAGGCGTCGCCGCTCTTTCGGCTGGTGTCCGATCATCTGCATCGCCTGCAGACGGTCTATGACGACCGTTTCGCGCGAGAGTA